>CANLIF010000025.1 GCA_947491175.1 Actinomycetota bacterium | reverse complement strand
TGTATAAAAAATGGCATTAAGTACAAATACTTTGAATTCGAAGGTGAGAGTCACGGCTTTAGAAAAAGTCAGACAATTACCACGTGTGCCATCGAAGAGCTTAAATTCTTTGGCGAAGTTCTAGGATTCGTCCCAGCGGATTAGCGCCCGGCGGTAAGTTAATTAGTACTCAAGTTCACCCAGATTAAAGGAGTTCACGTGATTGTCACTTATAAGGAAGATTTAGTTGGCGGACCTCGTCACCGCAAGGTATCTACCGGAACAAGTCTTCGCATGTTGACTCGTGAGGATGGTGTTGGGTTTTCCTTTCATGACACCGAACTAGAGGCTGGCACCACGACCACACTGCAGTACAAAAACCACATTGAAGCAAATTACATTATCGATGGCACTGGTGAACTTGAGAACTTAGAAACTGGCGAAGTTTTTGAAGTTCGTCCTGGGATGACTTACACACTTGATAAGCATGATCGCCACCAAATGCGCAGTCATACCAAGCTACGAATAATTTGTGTATTCACGCCATCACTAGTGGGCACCGAAGTTCATGATGAAGATGGGTCTTACCCACTTCTCTAATCCCCAAGTTACGTGACTGCGAAATGTCAGAAAATCAGTAACGAGATTCTGTTGGCTTTGGCAAAGCAGCAATGTCGGCTAAGTCTTGCGCGGTTAGCACAATGTTTACTGCGGCAGCGTTTTCCTCCAGCCATCTGCGACGCTTAGTTCCCGGAATCGGCACCATGTTGTTTCCTTGGGCTAAAATCCAAGCCAGCGCAATTTGAGCTGGAGTTGCATTGTGCCTTGCTGCAATCGCAGCAATACCGTCCACAATCTTTTGATTGTCTGCAATAGCTTGCGCAGTGAACCTAGGGTTTGCGCTGCGAAAATCGCCATCAGAAATCGTGTCTGCGGTGACAGTTCCGGTTAAGAACCCACGACCAAGTGGAGAGAAAGGCAAAAAACCGATGTTGTTGTCGGCGCAGTACTTGATGACACCGTTCTTGACATGCTCATCGGTCCAAATAGAAAACTCGCTTTGTACGCTGGTAACCGGATGAATTGCGTGACATTTGGCTGTTTCGTCGACTGTAGTTTCAGAAAGTCCGATGTAGCGCACCTTGCCTGATTCAACTAGTCCGGCAAATGCTCCCCAAGTTTCTTCAATTGGAACTTCCGGATCAACCCGGTGCAATTGATATAGATCTAGGTAATCAGTGCCAAGCCTGCGCAACGAGTCTTCACAAGCCTGGCGCACGTAATCAGGTTTGCCATTCTTGCCATACGAAGTCATATTGACTGGGGTAAGTCCACATTTGGAAGCAATGATTGCCTGATCGCGTAGCCCGTCTTTTACTAGGTACTCACCAAGGATCTCTTCATTGGTCCATGGTCCATAAACATCTGCAGTATCAAATAAAGTGATGCCTAGTTCAAGTGTGCGATGAATAGTTGCCCGAATTTCATCTTTGTCGGCATCGGCAACGTTATATCCCCACGACATTGGCATACAGCCAAGACCGATGGCGCTAACTTCAAGGTCACGCAATTTTCGAGTTGGCATCTCAGTTGTCATGGTTGAAGCCTAGGCCCCATTGACTTTTCCGTCACATTACACAACCAAGCACTACTGAATTAGGTCGCAGTAGGCTGGGCACATGAGCGAAATAACTATGTATGGCGCGCAGTGGTGTGGGGACTGCCGACGTTCCCAGCGTCTCTTAAGCGAGCTTGGCGTCGAGTACTCCTACATAAACATCGAAGAAGTACCTGGAGCTGCAGATAAAGTTGTTGAAATAAACGGCGGTGCCCAGTCGATACCAGTAGTTGTGTTTTCTGACGGCACTCACCTGACAGAGCCAAGTGATCCTGATCTACGTAAAAAGCTCGAAAGTTTGGGTTTGATCTAGTTTCGCTGGAACTTAAAAGACCAGATCGTATCTACGGAAAACTTCATCCTTAACCCAGTTGCGTCCTTCATAGAGGGATTGCGCTGGCAAGTTATCGTTTGCAGTTCTTAAGAAGACGCGAGTTGCACCTGCTTGTTTGGCTGCTGATTCGGCAACATCCATTAGTTCAGTAGCTACCCCATTGCCCCGAGCCGTTTCCAAAACAAACAGGTCGTTAAGTAGCCAGATATTTGAAAGCGAAACTGTCGAAAACGTTGGGTACAGCAAAGTAAATCCAACTGCTTGCCCTTCTATCCGAGCCATGAAAGCCACTGCCTCTTGGTTCGTGATGCGTTCTGCTAAGAAGCTTGGAGTTTTATCATTTTCCGGTTGTTTGTAGAACGCCCGATACTGCTCAACCAGAACGTGTAATTCCGCTAAGTCACTAACTGTTACTTTTGAAATCTCGCTCATAATGACACGCTATCCCACATGAACCGGGGCATCGTTTGCGCCCAGAGTGTCCTTATTGGCATTGATCATAACTACCCAAATCACGGCACCCAGAATCATGAATCCCGCGCTCCAGGTAAATGCAGTGGTGAATCCTTCAGTGAGGCCAAATGCGACCGCTCCACCATTTGCTGGATCGGCTGGATCAATCATGTTGTTTACAAAATAGTTAGCGGTTGCAGTGACGGCAATTGTGTTTAGGAAAGCCGTTCCGAGTGCGCCACCAATTTGCTGCGCGGTGTTAAGTACCGCAGAGGCCACACCAGCATCGTGATTTCCAACTCCAAACAACGCAGTTGCTGAAATTGGTACGAAGACCAGTCCCATACCTAAACTCAAAACCATAAGAGCAGGCAAGATGTCGCTGACATATGCACTTGCTGGTTCAAGTTTCGTTAGCAATAGCATTCCTGCAGTAGCCAGAACTAGTCCGAAGAATGAAACATAACGCGGGCCAAACTTTGGCAAAGTCACAGATGCAATTCCAGCACTGATTCCAACACCTACCGAGAACGGGAGAAACAGTAATCCAGCTTTAACTGGTGAGTACTGCAAAATTCCTTGGAAGAAATAGGCAAGGAATAAAAACATGCCGAATAAGCCCGCACCAACAATGAAGGAAGTTAGGTAACTTGCACCGCGGTTACGATCCAGGATGATTTTCATTGGAAGTAATGGGTGGCTGGTTTTGTTTTCAATTACAAAGAATGCGGCTAGTAAAGCAACTGCGGCGCCAAACCAGGTAAGTGTTACTGGATCTGACCAACCTAATTCACCGGCTTGAGTAATTCCGTAAACCAATGAAACTAGTCCCAAAGTTGAAGTGATAGCCCCAGGAATGTCGTACCGAGTATCACCACTTGCTTTACTCTCCTTCACGTTTGGAATTGCGAGTAAGTAAGCTGCAATCGCAATTGGCACATTGACTAAGAGGCACCAGTGCCAAGACGCGTATTGGGTTAGTAGTCCACCCAGAATCAAGCCGATGGCTGCGCCGCCTGCAGACAAGCCGCCATAAACACCAAACGCTTTAGCTCGCTCTTTCGAGTCACTAAATGTTGTGCTGATCAAGGACAGAGCTGCTGGAGCCAATAGCGCAGCAAATACTCCCTGCAAGGCGCGAGCCGCGAATAGCATTTCTTGATTTTGCGCCAGACCGCCAATCGCAGATGCGCCAGCAAAACCTAAAAGGCCAGTCATGAATGCACGCTTACGTCCCCAGAAGTCTGCGATTCTGCCACCAAGTAGCAATAACCCACCAAATGCCAAGGTGTAACCCGTGACAACCCACTGCCGATTTGCATCGGTGATTCCAAGGTCGGCCTGAATTGAGGGCAGTGCGATGTTAACAATCGAGGCGTCTAATACAACCATCAACTGTGCAATCGCGATCACCATAAGAGCGCGCCATCTGTTGGGATCTAATTGAGTTTGGGTATTCGATGAACTTGCGACTGACATGGTGCTCCTACGATGTGGCTTACGGATTGTTTTGCCCTCAATTGTCCCACACCAATTAACTAAAGCTGGTATTCAATTTGGACATCTAGTGTCTTTCCATCTGAATGGTGAGTAGTGTCACGCGGTAGTCTAGGAAAGTGCGCACCTACTTAGATCTGTTCAAAATTCCAGGAGTAAAGCGCCTCGTTGTAAGTTCCCTGCCAGGGCGACTGGCATACGGCATGGTCGCGCTTGCAACTTTCTTTTTTGTCCAAGATAAAACCGGGTCTATTACTCTGGCTGGACTTGCCACTGGAGTCGAAACGATTGCTTCGTCTTTGACTGCGGGGTTTAGAGGAAACCTAATCGACAAGTGGGGTCAAACTAAGCCGCTAAGTATTTTTGTGCCTTCTTGGGTGGCTCTTGTAGCAATCCTCAGCACAGTTTCCACGCCTACTGCAATCGTTTTGTTATCAGGTTTAATTGGCCTGGCATCGCCACCCGTTAACCTATCGACCCGGCCACTTTGGCGTGTGTTGGTTGGTGCAGATAATTTACGAACTGCTTATGCTCTTGACACGACAATTACGAGTGCGACAATCGTGGCCGGACCGGTGCTTGCGACCGCAATCGCAATTCCAGTTAGCGGAAGTGCTGCGCTTTGGGCAACGGCTGCCCTGATGGCAATTGGTGGCATAGCAATAATTCAAATGCCAGCTTCTCGAAATTGGAAACCAGAGCCTGCGCAGGGCAATTCCATGGCGCTGCTGCGCAACAAGCAATTTCAAATTCTTGCGTTCGAGGGCTTGGTGTTTGGTTTAGCTTGGGGTCTCCTAGAAATTTCGATTCCAGCGTTTTCAACACTGCAAGGAACACCCGGTCTTTCAGCACCACTGTTAGCAACTCTTGCCGGGGCAAGTATTGTCGGCGGCTTACTAATTGGTAGCTGGAACTCGTTAACGACTCCGCTGCAGGGATTTAAGTGGTCAAGTCTTGGCGCATCCATTGCTGCAATCCCGCTGGTGTTTACTGAGCCGGGCTGGTCCATGGCAATTGTGTTAGGACTCGTTGGCTTAGGAATGGGTTTTGCGCAAGTTTTTCACTGGGAAGTTTTGGAAGCAGTGCGCCCACAAGGAACAGCGACCTCAGCACAGGCCTGGTTGTGGGCAGTAGAAGGTTCTACTTTGGCTGTTGGAATTGCCCTTGGCGGATATCTAGTCGAAAATGTCAGTCCGCAGTCGGCGCTGATTGGTGTATCAATAGGCTTAATAATTTCAACGATTTACATTTGGTTTTATGCTGCAGGGCATCTTCAAGAGGCAGACAAACCACTTTCTGAATCGCAAATCATTGAAGTACTTGCTGACCTGGAATCCCCTGCTGAGTAATACAAATCTAGATATTCTTCGAACTTTTTGTCCGATTTTTTGGGTTACTGGTCAGTAGTAAGCGCACTTATCAAAAATTGTACAAATTAGACTTTGTGTTGCCCTCTGAGATGAAATGAAACTCCATCGCGTGCGCGTATTATTGAAACGCGTAATAATTAGAAGCAACAATTTTTAAATTCAGAAAAGGACTCAAATGCCAAACACTGCACCAAAGACCGCCAATAGTAAAACAGGTTTGGAATGGTTGCGGGCACGCATGGAGCAGTTGAATTACAACTCACTCGAAGAAGTGGCTCAAGAGATCCCAATCAACCGCGGAAATCTGTATCGTTACTTTTCACTTGAAACTAGGCCAAGTGTTGCCTTGCTGCCAGACCTGTGTCGAGTATTAAAAGCTTCACCAGTTGAAATCCTGAAGGCACTTGAAATACTAGGGGCGAATGATCCCCTGTGATCCATAAATAACTTCCGGATCAACAGTTGCAATAACTTCATTTTCTTTCGTGCTGCGGACAAAAATTCGGGCTGGAGCAGTTTCAGTCTCGAGAAGGTTTGTCAAAGCTAGTTCCACCAAGTGCATCAATTCAGTTCGACAAAGCTCTAATCCGTGTGACAAGTTTTCGCTAGCACTAATCGTCAAGCGGACGCGTGGACCATTAAGTAGTTCAACCCGAGGGGTAACTGATTCATCAGTTAACACTAGTTCTAACACAATTTTCCTTTCGAACACCTCGAAATCCCAGGAGATTTCCCACGTTGCCGATTTGCATCAATCGAGATTAATGTTCGTTGACAGAACTAGGTAAACCTCGTGTGTTGCAAATAGCGAACAATGATTTTTCTACATTAAGTGCAGACATTGACAGTTTCAAGCAACTTCACCTAAACGCGCACTTAATTTTATTCATGCTCTTTTCGTTATTTCTTGGTAAAAATCCCAAATTTAATAACTAAATCAGGCAGATCAGCCTTTTCTCGCTAATGGGTAGAGTTTCAGGTGGGAAACCCAAAACCGAATGCCAAGTCAGAACTTGAACAGAGTCCACATCATCCGCACGGGCTTCAGATTCGGGGCGCTGGCTATTATTGCGCCCCAAATCAATGGGTTGCTAGGCGAACTTGGCATTACTTGCTGGAGTTAGTAAGTTTCCAAGCCAACGGTAGTACGGCGCCAGCAGCTAGTGCCTTAATTGCATCGCCAATCAAGAATGGAACTACGCCAGCTGCAATAGCCTCTGACATTGAGAAGCCGGCTACGTACGCAAGCCAAGGTGCGCCGAGCGAATAGATGACCAAACTGCCTGCCACATAGGCCAAAGCGGTAGTTGAAGTTTTAGTCGATGCGCCAGCGGCTGAAATTCTGCCAACAACATAGGAAGCGACCACAAAGCCAAGTAAGTACCCGCCAGTTGCGCCGATTACTTCCTCACGACCACCAGCTCCACCGGCAAGTATTGGTGCGCCAGCAACGGCCAAAGTTATATAAAGCACTTGCGCTAACACCGCGCGTTCAGCGCCTAACGCAGCAGCGCCAGCGAGCACTGCAAAAGTTTGCAGTGTAAGAGGCACTGGGGTAAATGGCAGCGGAATAGAAACATAGGCGGACATTGCTGTCAACGCGGTTAGACCAAGTACTAGCGCAGCATTGCGCACTCTTGACTTGGCTGCCCAAGAATCAACGACTACTCCACTTACTGCGATTACGCTCATTACATATCCATTCGCTTAGTTCAGCACCTTGAATTGTGCTCTGGAAAATACCCTACCTGAGCCAAATTTCACCTGGGAATTGGACAGGATTTTGGGCAGGAATAGCCTTACAGGGATAAGGAGCTCGCAATGTTGCATTTAGATCAATCCGAATTAGACCGAATTTTGACCTTCCCAACTTTGCTTGAAAGCCTCAAGCAGGCTTTTGCTGGCACTTGGACTACGCCACTTCGCCAGCATCACGGTATGCCTGGATTTGATGCCACGGGCACAGAAGTTGAAAACGCACTTTTGTTGATGCCAGCTTGGACTGGACCAGGTGAGGAAAACTTTATCGGCGTGAAATTGGTTGCGGTCTATCCAAGCAACGGACAACTGGGACTGCCAAGTATTCATGGTCTTTACTACCTAATTGACGGTCACACCGGTCAACCACTGGCAACTATGGATGGCGCTCGAATGACTGTGTGGCGAACTGCTGCGGCTTCAGCTCTTGCTTCAACATATTTATCCCGTCCCGAAAGTTCCACGCTGACCATGATCGGCGCAGGCGCCCTGAGCCCATTTATGATTCGTGCGCACCTGGCAGTAAGGCCAATCCAAGAAGTATTCCTCTGGAACCACAACATTCGCAAAGCTCATGAATTAGCAGAGCAATTGCGCAGCGAAGGACTCCCCGTTACTTCCCATCCAGATCTTGTAAGTGCCATTAGCAAAAGTGACATCGTTTCGGCCGCAACGCTAACTACCTCACCGTTAATTTTCGGTAAGTGGCTTAAGCCTGGTACACACGTGGACACAGTTGGTGCGTTCACGCCAACTATGCGAGAGACAGATGATGAGTTGATTACGACTGCTTCAGTTTTTTGCGATACCCGAACTGGCGCACTCAAAGAAGGTGGCGATTTAGCGATACCAATTTCGGAAGGAGTCATTACGGCGAACGACATTATTGCTGACCTACATGACTTAACTCGAGGTGTGCACCCAGGTCGAACTTCCAATGATGAGATCACTTACTTTAAATCGGTTGGAACTGCGCTAGAAGATTTAGCTGGAGCCATTGCAGTTTGGAAGAGTCGCTAAGACGATTCGACTTCGCCGTAAAACTCACGCTTGATTACTGCTCGGCAGCGACGAGTTAGCCG
Organism: Actinomycetota bacterium; assembly: GCA_947491175.1. Taxonomy (GTDB): domain Bacteria; phylum Actinomycetota; class Actinomycetes; order S36-B12; family UBA5976; genus UBA5976. The sequence continues at coordinate 4,890 of CANLIF010000025.1, read as the reverse complement.
GCGGTACTCATCAGTCAATTGCTGTCCGCCACGCAGGCCATAACCAAGTACATGTGAAACGCGGCTAAGTTCAATCAAGTCCGTTGGTACTGTGTCAGTGCCTTTACCCCGAACCAGCATCGAGGCATTGCGCACTCGCATAACTAGTTTCCAAGCAGCTTCAAGTTGCGCGAAATCTGATTCTGAAACCAATCCAATGCTTACCTCTTGCCGCAACGTAGGCAAAGTCTCAGTATCAGTTATTTCAGGGTTTTTAAATCCGTGCTCTAGTTGCTTTACCTGGACTAACCACTCAATGTCAGATAGTCCACCAGGCCCCAATTTGGTATGTAGTCCAGGATCAACGCCACGTGGCAATCGTTCCGATTCCATGCGCGCCTTGAGTCTTCGAATTTCCCGAAGTTCAGATTCGGGCAAACCCTCTGGCTTAAATCGAATTGGATCAATCAACGAAATAAACTCTTGACTTAGCAACGCATCTCCGGCAACCGGTTTAGCTCGAAGTAAAGCTTGGGTTTCCCAGCCCGATGACCAATTCTGGTAATACGCTTCGAATGAATTAAGGCTACGAGCTAGTGGTCCGCTCTTACCTTCTGGCCTTAAGTCCGCATCAATTGCAAGTTCAGGGTCGGTGCTAGGTGCCATAAGCAAGGTGCGAAGTTCGTTGGCAATTGCGTGTGCGGCCTGTGCTGCTTGCTCAGGAACGTTTGAATTTAGTGAGTCGTCAACATCGCCATAAACAAACATCACATCAGCATCGCTGCCGTAACCTAATTCCCCGCCGCCATATCGACCCATCGCGATGATTGAAAACCTCGGCGCATCAGGTGTGCGAGAAACTATCGCAGCGAGTGTTCCGCAGATCGTTGCCGTAGCAACCACAGCTAATTGATTACCGACAACTTCGATGTCAGTTAATCCAAGAATGTCCGAAGCGCTGATCTTAAACAGCTCTCGTCTGCGCATTGCTCGCAACGCCAGTACTGCGTCAGGTGCATTGTCGTAGCGGGCTGCAGTTGCCATCGCTTCTTCTAGCAAGTCCTTTTCAGGCTTAGGTGACAATGACTCTTCCGTGGCAAGAAAGTTGACTGCGTCTGGGGACTTGAGCAATAAGTCTGTTGCATACCTACTGGATCCCAGAATGATTGCCAGGCGTTGTGCGGTAGCGGACTCATCGCGAAGCAGGCGTAGATACCAAGGTGTAGTTCCTAAGGCTTCACTAACTCTTCTAAATCCTAAAAGTCCTGCATCTGGATCTGGGGTATCGGCAAACCATTCCAACATGACGGGCAGTAACGTCCGCTGTATCACTGCACGTCTGGTCACACCGGAAGTTAACGATTCCAAATGACGCAATGCGCTATCGGGGTCGACATAGCCAAGTGCTTTAAGGCGACTCCGGGCGTCATCAGCGGAAAGTTTAGAGTCATTGCTGTCTAATTTGGCTACAGCTTGAAGTAATGGGCGATAGAAAAGTTTTTCGTGAATGCGGCGGACTTCACGTGCGTGCTTTTTCCATTCCTTAGTCAAATCTGAAACTGGATCCAAGGAAAATCCCATAGATCTGCCGAGCCGTCTTTGATCCGTTTCATCGGTAGGCATGATGTGGGTTCGGCGCATTCGGTAAAGCTGAATTCGATGCTCTAAGGTTCGCAAGAACCGATACGCCGCATCTAGCGTGGCAGCATCCTCGCGCCCTACATAACCCCAAGTTGCGAGTTGCTCTAGCGCTAAAAGCGTATTTGGATTCCGAACTAATTCATCGACGCGTCCGTGCACCATTTGCAAAAGCTGGACCGCAAATTCAACATCTCGCAATCCCCCGCGCCCAAGTTTTAATTCTCGATCGGCATCCTTGGCGGGCAAGAGGTCGGTTACTCGCTCTCGCATAGCCTGCACGTCAGCTACAAAGTTTGGCCGACTGGATGCTTGCCAAACCAGCGGTGAAACGGCAACAACAAATTCAGTTCCTAGATCAAAGTCCCCTGCCATTGGCCGAGCCTTCAGTAATGCTTGGTATTCCCAGGTTTGAGCCCAGCGATGGTAGTAATCCAGGTAACTATCTAAGGTGCGAACCAGTGCGCCAGATTTACCTTCCGGGCGAAGCGCGGCATCAACATCCCAAATACTTCCTTCGGAAGTAACCGCGGAACACGCCTGAATCACTGTCTTGGCAATTTCGCTTCCTATTGTTATAGCTTCTTGGTCAGTCGCACCCGCTGTTGGCTCAACCAAAAACATGACATCCACGTCACTTACATAGTTAAGCTCTCGAGCGCCGCATTTACCCATTGCGATGATGGCCATTTGAACTTTGTCGTCGTCCTTAACGCTGGAACGGGCAATAACCAATGCACTGGCAATAACCGCATCAGCTAAGTCACTCAAAGCTTGTGCGATTCCAGGCAGGATGGTTGTGCTGTCTTGAGCTGCGCGAAGATCTACTGCTGCTATCGCGCAGACTTGTCGGCGATATGCAACTCGCAATGCCAAAAGGGCTTCATCCCAGTTCAGAGTTGAGATAGCACTTAACAAGTCACCAAGCATCTGCGCAGAGGTTGGAACATTGGTTGTTTCCAGCGCGTAATTTATCTGAGCTGGATGTCGTTCGAGATGTTCAGCGATAGCAACAGATGAACCAAGCAGGGTCGCAAGGTCACGAAAACTTTGCTCCGGCAAGGAATCGTATTCAAACCCACCGGAGGCAACGACTTTGGCTAAGGCAGCAAGTGAGGCATCAGGGTCTGGCGAATCCTTTACGTACTCCAACTTGGCGTCCAATGCCGGAATCTGGCTCAAAATATCCTGGCAAGCCTGCGTGTTTGAAAAACCCATTCGAGCCAGGCGTGCCAATTGAGTAGATCCTCGAGCTTCACTCACAGCGCTTTAGCCTGTTGATCCTTTACCAATTGGGCCCAGGCTTGAAACGCTGGCTTCCAAGTCTTGATTAACTCGGCTTCGGCTGTGGCCACCTGCTGACACGCCTGATCAATGGTGTGATTCAACTTCGCTAGTTCATCGTCAGTTGCAGCCCAGGATGAAAAGATCTCAGAATCAATTTCGGGATGGAATTGCACGCCATAAACATTTTGGCCAATTCGAAATGCCTGAACTGGACAGGCATCATTTCCTGCCAAAACTACTGCTTCGTCGGGTAGGTCAGTTATGTAATCTTTGTGCCATGCGGCGGCAATTACTTCTTTTCCAGCAAGCTTGCCAAAAACTGCATCTTGGGCAGCGTCAGCCGTGACGCGAAACGAAACTACTCCAATTTCTGGAACTGGTGTTGGGACAACTTTGCCATCAACTGCGGTAGCTAATAGCTGTCCACCAAGGCAGATGCCAAAGAATGGAATATCGTTGGCAACTAAATCTTTTACAAGTGACCGTTCAGCAATCAGCCACGAAAATTCAGTGTCATCGTTTGCGCCCATGTACCCACCCATAGTTATGACACCGGAATACTGCGCTGGCAACGCAGCTGGAACGGTTTCACCGCGATAGGCATGAATAACTTCTATGTCAACGCCAACTTCGCTAATCCATTGTCCAGCCAGAGCAACTGGATCATCGATTTCATTTTGAATTACCAGCACTAGTGGTCTCATCTAAAGCACCGGTAAATACTTATCAAGTTCATATGCCGTCACCTGTGATCGGTATTCTTCCCATTCAGCACGCTTATTGCGTAAGAAAAAGTCAAACACATGTTCGCCTAGAGTTTCGGCAACTAACTCACTTTTTTCCATAACTTTTATGGCATCGCCAAGTGACTGTGGCAGCGGTGATATTCCAAGGGCGGCGCGCTCTGGTTCTGATAGTGACCAAACATCATCCTCAGAACCGGGTGGCAGCTCGTAGCCCTCTTCTATGCCCTTCATGCCAGCGGCCAACATTAAGGCAAATGACAGGTATGGGTTACAGGCTGAATCTAACGACCGGAATTCAATTCGCGTTGAGTTGCCTTTAGTTGGCTTATACATAGGAACGCGAATCAGAGCAGAACGATTGTTGTGACCCCAGCAGATAAATGATGGGGCTTCCCCGCCACCACTAAGGCGCTTGTATGAGTTAACCCACTGGTTGGTAACCGCTGTGATTTCTGGCGCATGCTTTAACAACCCAGCGATGAACTGGCGACCAGTTTTTGAAAGTTGGTAGTCAGCGCCTGCTTCATAGAAAGCGTTCCTATCACCTTCGAACAAGGAAAGATGGGTGTGCATTCCAGATCCTGGATATTGCGAGAACGGTTTTGGCATGAAAGATGCGTAAACACCTTGAGCAAGTGCAACTTCTTTCATAACCACTCGGAACGTCATGATGTTATCGGCAGTTGTGAGTGCGTCCGCATAACGTAAATCAATTTCTTGTTGACCAGGTGCACCTTCATGGTGACTAAATTCAACCGAGATTCCCATGGCCTCAAGCATCGTGATTGCTTGGCGTCTAAAGTCGTACCCCACGGCACTTGGTGAGTGATCGAAGTAACCAACTTCATCAACTGGGATAGGTTGCTGACCCTTTTCAGGTTGGTTCTTGAAAAGGAAAAATTCAATCTCTGGGTGCGTGTAAAAAGTAAAGCCCTTATCCGCAGCTTTGGTTAATGCCCGAGTTAGTACGTGCCTTGGATCTGCCCATGATGGCGATCCATCCGGTAACTGGATATCGCAGAACATGCGTGCCACGCTGCTTTCCTCCCCGCGCCATGGCAGGATCGAAAACGTCTCTGGATCTGGCTTGGCCAACATGTCAGATTCATACACTCGAGCGAAACCTTCGATGGCAGAACCATCAAACCCAATGCCCTCTGAAAAAGCGCCCTCAAGTTCGGCTGGCGCGATTGCGACCGACTTTAGCGTGCCTAAAACATCCGTGAACCACAATCGCACG
>CANLIF010000024.1 GCA_947491175.1 Actinomycetota bacterium | reverse complement strand
GACCTGAGGGACTTGGTCTCAAACGCCAAAGGCAGCGTCAAAATTTCGAACTTTGTACTCGTTGGAGCAACAATAGAAGATGACAAAATCGCCATCGTTGTTACGACTGATTCTGCAGCGCGAGACGGTGGGGCATCGGCAGCAGCAGTGCTTAAGGCAATGTTGCCTGCGATGGATGGCAAAGGTGGCGGCAGTCCTGAAATGGCACAAGGCGGCGGATCTGGAATTGCAAACCTTGATGCTGCTTTCGCGGCGGCGTCAAGTGGTCTTAGTAGTTAACACATGATCACAGGCGTTCGGATAGCCCTCGACGTTGGTTCGGTGCGAATTGGCGTGGCGAAATGTGATCGTGAAGGGCTACTTGCAACCCCACTGGTAACTATTACTGCCGGGCCAGAGGCGCTCAGTGAGGTAGTTGCTCTAGTTCAAGATCTCGACGCCATTTGTGTTTATGTTGGTAATCCAATCAGCTTGGCGGGCCGAGCTACAGCCAGCACAGAATCAGCTTGGGATTTTGCGCGTGAACTATCCACCCTGCTTGCAAACTCAAATTCCTGCGTTCGAATGATCGATGAAAGATTGAGTACGGTAACCGCACAACGTGGAATGCGCGAGGCAGGTCGCAACGTTAAGCAAAGTCGTGAGGCAATAGATCAAGCGGCTGCTGTCGTGATTCTGGAACATGCACTTGATTCGGAGCGACATTCCGATGGCTTAGTTGGAGAGGAAGTTAGTTAATGAGCAACATCGATTTGTTTAGAAATGTCTCTTCTCCAGAACCGACACCGCCAAAACAAGGCGCTAAAAAGAAGTCACTTGTTTCTCTGCTGATTTTTGTGCTGGCGGTTATTGCCGCTGCTGGACTCTTGGCACCAAAAGTCATTTCACGCGTTTCAGGTGTACCAGATTTTCCTGGCCCAGGATCGGGCTCAGTTCAGGTTCAGATCGAACCTGGTGAGACTTTGGCTCAGATAGCAAACAACCTCAAAGCACTTGGGGTGGTGGAGTCAGTGGATGGCTTTATTGCGGCTGCCAATGACAATCCCGATAGTGCTTCTATCGCACCTGGTGTTTACAACTTGCTCCTACAAATGAAAAGTTCCAGTGCGATTTTGGCGCTCTTGGATTCAGCTAATCGCGTGGTCACGAAAATAGTAATTCCAGAAGGAAAACGTCTGACCTGGACAATTGAGAAACTTGCCGCACAATCTGGTTTACCCATTACAGAATTTGAAGCAGCAGTTGCAAATGCAACCAACTTGGGCTTGCCCGATTACGCAGATGGGAATCCAGAGGGATTCCTGTTCCCGGCAACATATGATTTTGCACCTGGTACAACTGCAGAACAAATGATTGGCGCAATGATCGCGCGGTTCAATGATGAGGCCACGAAAATCAATCTAGAGGCTAGAGCAAAAGAAATGGGCCGATCTGTCTACGAGATAGTGATCGTCGCTTCCTTGCTCGAAGGTGAAGGTCAACCCAGAGATTTCGACAAGGTTGCTCGTGTTGTTTACAACCGATTGGCTGAACCTATGCCGTTACAGTTTGACTCCAGCGTTAACTATGGACTGGGTAAGATGGACGTGCTTCTCACGACTGAACTTTTAAATCAAGACACCCCGTACAACGTCTACCTAAGATCAGGTCTGCCACCGACACCGATCGATAGTCCGGGAGCACTGGCGCTAGAAGCTGCCCTTAATCCAGCAGCTGGAGATTGGCTATTCTTCATTACAGTTGACCTCAATACCAAGGAAACCAAGTTCACGCGCTCATATTCCGAGTTCTTGACTTGGAAAGCTGACTTATTAGCTTTCTGCGATTCAAATCCAGGAGTGTGTTTCTAGTGCGGGCAGCAGTACTAGGGAGTCCAGTTGCACATTCGTTGTCTCCAGTACTTCACGCTGCAGCGTATGCAGCGCTTGATCTTGCGCACACATATTCTGCAATCGAAGTCAAAGAAACGGAGCTTGAGAATTTCTTGGCAGGTGTGGACAGCAATTGGCTGGGCGCCTCGCTGACTATGCCATTAAAGGAAGTTGCTTTCAGTTTTGCTGATACTTGTGATGAGTTTGCAAATATCACGGGATCGATTAACACTCTGGTCTTTAGGGAGGGGATTCAGGCATTTAATACTGACGTACTCGGAATAGTTGATGCCTTAGCTGAGGCGGAGGCTGCACAGATCTCATCAGCCGTAATCTTTGGATCTGGCGCTACCGCTAGGTCAGCTCTTGTGGCGTTACACACACTAGGTGCGAGCAGTGTTAATTGTGTCGCGCGGAATGTATCTGACATTGAACGCATGGCGGCCATCGCGAATGAAATTGGTGTGCAGTTCGAAAACACGGCAATTCATGATTCAGACTGGATGACTGCAGATGTTGTCATCAACACAACACCGTTAGGTGTATTAGACGAGGTTGCGCGTGACGTGCTGTCACCTACTGGATTACTCCTTGACGTGGTATACAACCCATGGCCGACTCAATTGGCGGCTTTTTGGGCGGTTACTGGAGGAGAGATAGTTTCCGGACTAAGCATGCTGTTACATCAGGCTGGTCATCAGATCACTTTGATGACGGGTGAACCGGCTCCCATTGATCAAATGCGCAGTGCTTTAAACGCCGAACTCTTAAGCAGGGGATTAAGCACAATCTAGGCGTTCAATTCGGTGTTATTGCCTAAAAGGTGAAAGAATAGAGCCATGTTGCGTTGGTTAACCGCTGGAGAATCTCACGGTCCTGCGTTGTCGGCGATTATTGAAGGCTTGCCCGCTGGCATTGAAGTGCAAACCTCGGACATTGACTCAGCCCTTGCTAGACGGCGACTCGGGTTTGGACGTGGTGCTCGAATGAAATTCGAGCAAGATGCAGTCACCATTACCGGTGGTATTCGTCATGGATTGACCCAAGGTGGCCCAGTTGCAATAAACATTGCAAACTCCGAGTGGCCAAAATGGCAGGACGTTATGTCCGCTGATTCCGTTTTAGCGCAGGATCTCGAAAGCATTGCTCGCAATGCACCGCTCACTCGACCAAGGCCAGGCCACGCCGACTTGGCCGGCATGCAAAAATATTCACATACTGATGCGCGCCCGATCCTAGAACGAGCTAGTGCCCGAGAGACTGCGGCTCGTGTTGCCCTCGGTGAAGTTGCCAAGAAATTCTTATACCAAGCAGCAGGAATCACCGTGTTGAGTCACGTGGTCAGTGTTGGAACCGTGGAAACCGACTCGGACGAAATCCCTAATTTTTCAGATCTGGAAAAGATCGATCGAGATCCGGTGCGATGTTTTTCTGCCACTGCGAGTGCAGCTATGCAAGTAGAAATTTCAGCCGCTCAATCTGATGGTGACACCTTGGGTGGAGTCGTAGAAGTGGTCGCGCACGGCGTTCCGGTAGGTCTTGGTTCGCATGTGCACTGGGACCGCCGGCTTGATAGCAAGCTTGCTGCAGCGCTAATGGGAATTCAGGCCATCAAAGGTGTAGAAGTTGGCGACGGCTTTGAAACCTCTCGACGTCGAGGATCTATGGCACACGATGAAATTTTCCGTGAAGACGGTGAGTTACATCGGGAAACCGCGCGAAGCGGTGGCACTGAAGGTGGCATGAGTACTGGGGATGCGATCCGAGTCCGAGCTGCAATGAAACCTATTTCTACTGTGCCACGCGCGCTATCTACCATCGATGTGAACACAGGTGAGGCTGCAACCGCCATTTCCCAACGTAGTGATGCTTGCGCAGTACCAGCCGCAGGTGTTGTGGCTGAGGCTATGGTTGCATTGGTTCTAGCCGAGGCGTTGCTGGAGAAATTCGGTGGCGATCATATTTCTGAGACCGCACGAAACATGCAATCATTTAAATCGAATCTAAGGATTTGATCATGTCGACCATTGTTTTAGTAGGGGTTCCTGGTGCGGGAAAAACTACCGTAGGAAAACTTTTGGCAAAAGAATTAGGTCTGGATTTTCTCGATAGTGATCAGGTAATTGAGAGCCGCACTGGTAAAAGTGTTTCTGACATATTTACCCAGGATGGCGAATCAGCGTTTCGCCAGATCGAACATGATGTGATCATTGATCTACTTGATTCGAGTAATACCGTGCTAGCTCTAGGAGGCGGTTCACTTGGCAATGATGACACCAGAGCCAAAGTGAAGAGCGCTAAGACCGTTTGGTTAGTTGCAGGCTTAGCTCAAGCAGTCGATCGTGTGGGCATGAATCGCAACCGACCGTTGTTGCTGGGCAATGTACGTGGACAGTTGGCGGACTTGATGGCAGTTCGGGAACCGTTTTACAAAGAAGTAGCAAAGATTGCTGTCGACACCTCGAAATTGATTCCATCTGAGGTTGTTACTGAAATCGTTGCAGAATTCAAGAAAAAAGATACGAAATGAAGTCGATAACGGTAACTGCTGAGCATGAATACCAAGTTTTCGTTGGCCGTGACATTGTTTCTGAAGTACTTAATCACATAGTTGGAGCATCCCGGATCGCTGTTATTCACCCGCAATCGATGCAGACGCTTGCCGGTCAATTGGTTCAAACATTTGTCGATGTAGAAACGATTTCAATTGAGATTCCTGATGCCGAAAATGCCAAGACTGCTTCAGTGATGGAATTTTGCTGGATGGCACTAGGAAAAGCCGGATTTACTCGCAATGACATTATTGTTTCGTTGGGCGGTGGAGCCACCACAGACCTTGCAGGTTTCGTTGCTGCCACCTGGTTGCGGGGTGTGAGGATTATTCACGTTCCGACTACTCTTTTGGCGATGGTGGACGCTGCGGTAGGTGGAAAGACCGGAATCAACACCGGTGAAGGTAAGAATCTGGTTGGTGCCATCTTTTCACCAGTAGCCGTTGTTTGCGACATGAATTTCCTGGATAGCCAGTCCCACGAGGACTATGTTGGTGGACTAGCTGAAGTTGTTAAGTGCGGTTTTATCAGGGACGAAGGAATACTTAACTTAATTGAATCTGATTTGGCTGGGGCGCAAGGTCCAAACTGGGAGCACACGCCAGAGATCATCGCCCGAGCGATTCAAGTTAAGGCTGATGTGGTTGGAAACGACTTACGTGAAACGTTAGGTACCTCAACTGGACGCGAGATTCTTAACTATGGTCACACGTTTGGTCACGCGGTTGAGCGGATTGAAAATTACACCTGGCGACATGGCAACGCCGTAAGTGTTGGAATGATGTTTGTAGCCCATCTTGCGCAGCTGGCGGGACGACTTGATCCAGAAGTGGCTGAGCGCCACCGAAGAATTCTAAGTGGCGTCGGTTTGCCAGTTACCTACAATCGTGGAGCTTTCGAGCAGTTGCATGACGCGATGCGAATAGATAAAAAGAGTCGCGGTTCAAAACTTAGATTCATCGTGCTTGAACATGTTGGAAAACCAACAATACTCGAAGGCCCTGACTCGGCGTTGCTCATTGCTGCGTATGCAAAATTAGGGCAGGCTGATGTTCATGCGTAAAGTTATGATTCTTAATGGTCCGAACCTTGACCAACTCGGTACCCGAGAAGCGGATGTCTATGGCACGCTGACGCTGGCCGAAATTGAGAGTCTGTGTAAGGCGGCCGCAGTTACGCTTGATTTTGAGATTGACTTTCGCCAATCCAATGATGAGGCGACGTTAATTGGTTGGTTACACGAGGCGGCAAAATCTGAACTGCCAGTCATTATGAATCCTGCGGCGTTTACTCACTATTCAATTGCAATTAGAGATGCGGCAGCCATGTTGACTGCACCACTAATCGAGGTTCACCTTAGTAATCCAATCGCGCGCGAAGAATTCAGGCATACTTCATTTATCTCAGGAATTGCAAAGGGCACAATCAGTGGCTTTGGCGCGAATTCTTACCTTCTTGCGCTATCCGCATTAGCGAAGTTGTGACATTAGCTCGCTTAAGCCGGCTCCAGGACAACCTAGGGCCCGGCCAACATTTCTTCGTCACGAATTTGATTAACATTCAGTACCTAACGGGCTTCACTGGATCTAATGCAGCACTGCTCGTTAGCAAATCAGATGCAACGATTGCAACCGATACCCGGTACGAGATTCAAGTGCGTGAACAAGTTCCTGATCTTCCTGCTTTGATCGGACGAAATTTTTCAGACTTGCTATTGGGCAACCTTTCCAAGTCTGAAGTACTTGTTGAAGGTAGCAGTCTCTCCCTAAATGCATATCAAAATCTGACTAATACCTTGCCCCATAACTTTGTCGTCACTGATGGAGTTGTCGAGCAACTCAGGGTTGTTAAGGATGATTCGGAAGTACAGCTCATCCAAGCGGCTTGTGAAATATCTACGCAGGCATATCTTGAGATTATTGAAACTGTCAAAGTCGGACAGTCTGAAAAATTCATTCGAAATGCGCTTGAAAATCGAATGCGAGAGTTAGGTGCCGATGGGGTTGCCTTTGATTCCATAGTTGCGACCGGCTCAAATAGTGCGATCCCACATCATGAACCAACTGACAGGGAAGTTCAAGTGGGAGATTTCCTAAAAATTGACTTTGGTGCCAAGCTTGCCGGCTACCACGCTGATTGCACCCGCACCGCAGTCGTTGGAAAACCATCCGATTGGCAGATTGATTTACATGTCGCGGTATCTACTGCCCAGCTTGCTGGTCGAAATGTGATTCGTTCGGACATCAAGTTCAGAGATGTTGAACAAGTCGTTATTCAGTCAATGACTAATAGCGGGTTCCATGAATATTTCACACATGGACTTGGCCATGGAGTAGGGCTTGAGATCCATGAGGAACCGTTTTTTGGGCGGACGGGAGACGCTAAGATTGCACCTAATACGGTCATAACTATCGAGCCTGGTGCCTACCTTAAAGGAAAAGGTGGCGTGAGAGTCGAAGACACGATCGTGGTGGATTCGCAAGGCTATCGAAACTTGACGAATTTACCTTATGAATTACTTGAACTGTAGATACCTAACAAGGAGCGCACGTGGCCTCAACTAATGATCTAAAAAATGGAATTGTCCTCAACATTGATGGACAACTCTGGGCAGTTGTTGAGTTTCAGCACGTTAAGCCGGGTAAAGGTCCAGCATTTGTTCGCACCAAGCTCAAGAACATTTTGTCGGGCAAAGTAGTCGATAAAACATTCAATGCTGGTGTGTCAGTGGAAACAGCCGAAGTCGACAAGCGCAATATGCAGTTTCTGTATCGCGATGGTGACGGCTGGATTTTTATGGATCTACAAACTTTTGAACAGTACACCTTGTCGGACGCAATCGTTGGTGACGGTTCGAAGTACATGTTGGAAAATCAGGAAGGAGTCGTTGCGATTCACAACGACCTGCCGATTTATCTGGAATTGCCAGCGAGCGTCGAGTTGATGATTACCTATACCGAACCTGGCCTACAAGGTGATCGTTCAAGTGCGGGCAGTAAGCCAGCCACGCTTGAGACTGGAGCCGAAATCAAAGTTCCGCTATTCATTGAATCGAATACCAAAGTTAAAGTAGACACTAGAGACGGTTCCTATTTAGGTCGAGTCAACTAAGTGCGTACCAGAACTAAGGCGCGACAACGAGCAGTCGAGTCACTTTTTGAAGCCGAGCAACGTGGTGTTAAGTCATCCGAAGTTTTTGATAGAAATCCAGATGTGAACGACTATGCAGTCGAGCTTGCTGCATTGGTCGAACTATACATAGATCGAATCGACGAAGTTATCTCGACTTATTCGCAGGCCTGGCCGCTAGAACGAATGCCAGCTGTAGATCGAGCCATAGTTCGAGTAGGCATTGCTGAATTATTGTGGCGACCAGAAGTTGATAGCGGGGTGGCAGTTTCCGAGGCGCTTGAAATCGCTGCGATATTGAGTACGCCAGAATCTGGAAAATTCATCAATGGTGTCCTTGGTCAAATTGCAACAATTCGAGGTTCATTAAGCGCGCTCTAAGGCTGTTGGTTGTGCCCTGAGTGGGATTCGAACCCACACTGAACGGTGTTTGAGACCGCGCTCTCTGCCAGTTGGAGTACCAGGGCTTAATTTTCTTCTCGAGAAAGGTTATCGCATGGAAAAGCACGAGATAACCGTAGGCTTAAGTTATGGCGAACCCAATGCAATTAGTTACTGCTAATAGCAATTGGACGATCCCAAATGCACTAAGTGCGTTACGACTGCTAGGTGTCCCATTCTTTTTCTGGTTGATTGTTGGCCCGGAAAACGACGAGATAGCACTAGTAATTTTGATCATAAGTGCGTTTACGGATTGGCTTGATGGTTATCTGGCGCGCAAGTTGAATCAATTTAGTCGATTGGGTGAATTACTCGATCCACTGGCAGATCGGTTGTACGTCATTGCGGCATTAGCTGCGCTCTACATTAGAGATCTGTTACCCCTTTGGGTTGTTGCGGTCCTGATTCTTCGCGATGTTGCTATGTCCATACTCTTAATTTTCTTGAAGCGTTTTGGAATCACAGGCGTCCCAGTTCATTTCGTTGGCAAGGCAGCGACTATGAATTTGCTTTACGCGCTACCTTTGATTTTGCTAGGCACGTTTCCGGGAATTGTGGGTCAAGTAGCTCATGTCTTTGGCTGGGCATTCTTGCTATGGGGTATCACGATGTACTGGTACGCCGGCTTGCTTTACTTCCGCCAAGTGTTTGAGTTGAGGCAAGAACTACATGCGCACTGATGCATCCTTAGACGCACTTCTTGCTGATGCTCTGACATCTGATTACGCGAACACACCTTCGAGACAAGGCAACGCAGGAGGCTTTCGAATCTTTTTTGTTGCTGGCGCAGCCACTCTGGTAACGCTCGTGCTTGGTATGGCAATTGCACAAACCCAAATTCAAGCCAGTGAGAATTCAATAACCAGAGATGCCCTCGTTCAACGCGTTATGGCCGCTGATCGGCGGGTACAAGTGCTAGAAGCCACAGTTTTGACTGCACAGAACAATCTGTTGAATGCGGAAGCGTCGATCTTGGCTGGTACTTCACTTGGCGATCAGGCGCGTTCCCGATTAGATCGTCTGCGGATAGCCACCGGGCAGACTGAAGTTTTCGGTAACGGTGTGACCGTGACAATTGATGATGCACCGCTTGATCCACTCGTGACGGATACCCCACCGGGTCGAGTGATTGATCGAGACCTTCAGATGATAGTCAATGGGCTTTGGCAAGCTGGCGCAACAGACATTGCAATTAATGGTCGCAGAATTACTCCAACGTCTGCCATCAGAGCCGCTGGGGAAGCGATATTGGTGAATTATCGACCTATGTCACCACCTTATGTAGTCTCTGCAATTGGCCCAGACGCAGATAAGTTAGCGGGACGCTTTAGAGATAACCCCGCTGGATTGCTACTTGAGGAGTTAGAAGCCAAGTACGGCGTAATCTGGGAACTGCAAAGAGTAGGCAACATCTCGCTGCCAGCAGCGAGTTCCACATCTAAGAACAGTGAGGACGCGTCATGATTCCAGCAATTGGATTGCTAGTTGGCATTGTGCTTGGACTGCTCTTGCAGCCAACAGTTCCAGTCTGGTTGCAACCGTATTTGCCGATTGCAGTCGTGGCGGCACTAGACGCAGTATTCGGCGCATTCAGATCAGTACTTGACGGTTTGTTTAACGACCGCATTTTCGTAATTTCGTTTCTTTCTAATGTCCTTGTTGCTGCCGTAATCGTGTTTTTAGGCGATCAACTAGGTGTAGGTTCCCAGATGTCTACTGGAGTTGTTGTTGTTTTGACTATGAGAATATTCGCAAATGTTGCGGCAATTAGACGGCACTTGCTTAAGGCATAAAAATGGGATCGCATTCAGCACCACGTAGAGCTAGGCCCGCGCGCACTTCAGCAGAGGCGCGGTTTCGACTAAGACGCACTTTATCTCCGCAACGAAGTGGGACCCAAGTTGTAATCACCGTGCTGTTCATTGCACTTGGTTTCACTCTGACTGCTGCTATTTCTGGTTCTGCGAATGATTCGATTCTTGCTAACGCGCGCCAAAGTGATCTTGTTAGTTTGTTGGACGATTTAGCTCAGCGCGAAGCCAGACTCCAGGCAGAGAATTCTCGATTAGAAAATGCTAGAGAAACTTTACTTGGTGGTGATGAGTACGCGGCACTTAACGAAGCAAAACGTAGAGCTGATGACCTTGCTGTTCTAGCTGGCAGTGAAACGATCATTGGTACTGGTATCCAAGTTTCGATTTCTGGAAACCTAACAGCGTCAACATTGATTGATGCAATCCAAGAACTTCGTGATGCTGGAGCTTCGGCGATTCAGATTTCAGATCGGGGTTTGGCGGTTCGGTTAGTTGCCAGTAGTTGGTTTGCGGACAGTCCAAGTGGCATCACGGTGAGTGGAACTGCGTTGCAAGTGCCGATAACAATCTCGGTAATCGGTGACCCATCTGTACTAATCCCAGCAATTGAGATCCCGGGTGGATTGGTAGATTCAGTTGGGTCAGGTGGCGGGGAAGTCGAGATTTCGGAAAGCCAAAATGTTGACATTTCGGCAATCGTGCCCCTGCCAAATTCCTAGACTGAGATGGCGTACGCTTATTTTATGAGCAACATACCCGCAGAGTTGAATTACACCGCCGAGCACGAATGGGTTCAAGTAATTGATGAGTCCACGATTCGCTTTGGAATTACGGATTACGCCCAAGATGCCCTAGGTGACATCGTTTTCGTGTCCTTGCCAAATGTGGGGGATGCCTTAACTGCTGGTGGCACCTGTGGCGAAGTTGAATCCACCAAAAGTGTCAGTGATATCTATGCACCTGTAACTGGTGAAGTTGTTGCGCGAAATGATGCAATCGAGACCGCGCCAGACACTCTGAACTCAGATCCTTATAAGAATGGCTGGATTGTTGATGTTCGAGTTGCTGGAAACGCTGCAGAGCTGGCAGCCAAACTACTGGACGCGGCTGGCTACCAGGCACTTACTTCAAATTAACCCTCACGTTAAGGTAGAGACATGAGCAATCATGGAGATGAACCAGAACTAACCAGAGCAATCTCGCTTGAGACTGATGCCACAGGTGTAATTCCAATTACAGGTGGGCCAGAAACCGGTGAACTCGGCCCGATAGAGGCGGCAAAGATTGCTGCTTTAGCAAGCGGTTCGGCGCACCTTGTAGTTCGCAGAGGCGCGTTAGAAGGAATGCAGTTCCCACTTTTGCCAGGTGAGCTAATGAGTATCGGTCGATCCTCTGATAGCAAGATCTTTCTTGATGACGTCACAGTATCTCGAAAGCACGCTTCGGTTTCATTGGTGGCTTCGGATTGGGTACTTAGCGACGCCGGATCACTTAATGGAACTTACGTTAACAAGCTGCGAGTGACTACAACCACGCTAGTAAGCGGCGATGAACTACAGATTGGTAAGTTCCGCTTTATTTTTGTGCTGGCACCAACTGCAGGTCAATAAATGAATTCAACGGATTATGACTTCTCCCAAGACTCACCTGCACTTCTAAGTATCGGCGAAGTTCTGGTGCGACTACGCGACGAATTCAAAGACATTTCCATTTCCAAAATTCGTTTTCTCGAGACTAATGGTTTAGTTGCACCCGAACGCACGCCTAGCGGATATCGAAAATTCTCTCTGGTCGATGTCGAAAGACTGCGCTACGTGCTTCGAATGCAGCGCGATCATTTCCTGCCACTGCGCGTAATTAAAGAACACATCGATGCGTTGAATCGTGGTCTACAACCCGCTGCAGTTGGTGATGTAACTCCAAAGGCACCTCGAACTTTAGTGAGCACTGAGGCGATAGAGAGTTCCAACCAGATGCTTACGGTGCGAATGAATCGGTTGGAACTCATGGCAGACACCGGCGCCGATGCCGAATTTATAGATCAGATGGTCGAATTTGGTTTAATCAAACCAGATAGTCACAGTTACTTCTCAGTTACTGCATCGGCGGTAGTGAATCTTGCGGTCACGCTTCGCGGCTTTGGACTGGAACCACGGCACCTGAAGCCAGTGTTGTCCAGCGCCAGTAGGGAAGTAGACCTGTTTGCGCCATTAGTGAAAAGTACTGCCTCAGGAAAAGGTGCAAATGCTGGGGCCGCTGCACAAGAATTGACTTTACTGCTGGCAAATTCAATATCTGCGCTTCACGCACTATTGATTCGCGAAGTTATCGAACGTCAAAAATAGCAAAATCCGCATAGTATGGAGGTTGTGAGACAAGTTGATGTGGTCGGTGTGCGACTGGAATTGCCATCCAACCAGCCAGTATTAATCCTGCGAGACCAGCAAGCTACGCGTTATTTGCCACTATGGATTGGCACCGCGGAGGCAACAGCGATTTCGCTGGCACTTGAGGGCGTTGATCCACCTAGGCCCCTAACTCACGATTTACTTGCAAATGTTATTGATCATCTTGGTGGGCAGGTGACTTCAGTAACTGTAAGCGAACTAGTTGAAGGCACTTTCTTCGCCACTATAAATTTTCTGAATAATGATTCAATTAGCGCTCGTCCTTCTGACGCCGTTGCCTTAGCGGTCCGAAATGGGGTGCCAGTCTTTGTGGCGCAGGATGTGATGGATTTTGCTGGCATGGACTTAGCCATAGATGATGACTTTGCGCCAGGAGACGCTGGTTTTGGAGACACCGACATGTCACAGGAAGAGCTTGAGAAATTTCGAGCATTTCTGGATGACATTAAACCCGATGATTTCAGTTAAGTCTTCTAGGCAACCATTGCTGTGCGCCTGAAACAATGAGTTTTGAATCTCTACTAAAGGTTTAGGGTAAGACTTCGGCGTGTCGTTTGGCGATGTGATTGACCTATATATTCACTAGTTCTATTGTGAAGGGACATACAGGTTCCCCGCGGGGCGATAATTCGTCCCTCCCTGCTGTCCTCAGGAGCAAAGCATGTCGGATCTAGGCAACACGCCAGACACAACAGCACAACAGCATCGCGATATCGCGCGAGATGCGGCGGCAATTAAAGCGGGCGAGCAAGGGCTACTTTTCGGTGACAGTGCAATGGAATCATTGCCCGAGGTTGGTTATCGCGGACCGGTTGCTGCTGGAGTAGTAGGTATTACTTACCGTCAGCTTGACTATTGGGCGCGCACTTCACTGGTCTTACCAACGGTCCGCCCAGCAACTGGTTCTGGAACTGCGCGGCTGTATGGCTTCCGAGACATCTTGGAACTAAAGATTGTTAAGCGCTTACTTGATACCGGGGTTTCACTTCAGCAGAT
>CANLIF010000023.1 GCA_947491175.1 Actinomycetota bacterium | reverse complement strand
TCGTTGGTACGGTGCGTGGCAGCGAACTTTGCGGCAAGCCGTTCGAACTGCGTCTGCGCCAAGTTTGCCTGGACCACTTTGGTCAGTAATCGGCGATCGGGCTCCAATCGTGACAATTCAAGATGCATCCAGCCACGCGATGGCATGGATGGGATCGGCAGTCGGAGTTCCGTGTGTATCTCTGGGCGTTGATTCATTTGGCCAGTCAGGAACCGTAAAGGATCTTTACAACATAAATGATCTGTCATCTGGTGCAATTGTTAACGCAGCACTTGCTTCGCTAGCGCTCGATAATCGATGACAACACCAACCACACCGACAACATCGACTACACCAGCTAAGTCACATACTGCGTTATTCATAACAGTTTCGGTGCTCTTTGGTGGCAACTACATGTGGGCACATTATGCCTTACAGTCATTTTCTGCCCTTGAAGTGGCTTGGGGTCGCACTGTTCTGGCTGCAGCAACATTGGCGATCGTCCTGCTGGTAACTAAAGATCGTTATCCAAGAGGCAAAGAAATCTGGATTAAGTTAAACATTGCGGCCATACTCTTTAACACAGTTTCTTTTGTTGGCATGGCTACTGCAGTTAGCCGCATTACTACTGTGCAAGTGAGTATCTGGAATGCCCTAGTTCCGTTAGTGACACTTGGTTTCGTGCTGGTGTTTATCCCAGAAGAAAACCCAACTTGGCGTCGAGTAACAGGTTTGAGCATGGGTTTCTTAGGGGCCTTATTCATTGCTCACCCTTGGTCAGGCCTTGGAGATTTTGACGCATTAGGTACCGGAGCAATTATGGTCGGAACCACCAGCTATGCAGCTGGTTTGGTTTATGCCCGACGAAACTTTGCCAATGTGACGAATACCCCAACTTCCATCGCTGCTGGTCAAATGCTCTGTGCTTCGATACATTTCACATTAATCCTTCCGTGGTTTGTAACCATCACGACTGACGCCTCAACTATTTCGTTGGTTTCGATGTTGATTTTGGGTGTTGTTGGAACTGGCATTACTTACATCATGATTCAAACTTTGATAAAGCAATCTGGTGCTGGAGTAGCAAGCGACACTACTTACGTGATTCTATTTGTGGCCATCATGTTAGGCATTGTGGTGCTTGGTGAAGCAATCAACATTTGGCAGATAATTGGGTCAGTCTTAATTCTTATCGGATTAGTAATTATCAACACCAAAGAAAAAACCTCGGTAATCACGCCCTAGCAATTACCGAAGTTCAATTCTTTAAACGGTTTGCTGGTACCAATCAACATACTCAGGTGCCAAAGTTGGTTTTTCCTGAATCAAGTCAGCTGCCCGTTCGGCAACCATCATGGTTGGTGCGTAAAGGTTGGCATTTGTTACGTATGGAAATACCGAAGCATCGACGACAAATAAACCTTCGACGCCATGAACCTTCATAGTGTTTGGATCCACAACGCTCATATCATCTGTTCCCATTTTCGCGGTACATGATGGGTGGTACGCCGTCTCAGCATCCTTAGCAACCCACTCCAAGATTTGTTCTGGAGTTTGCACCTGGGGACCAGGGGATAGTTCGCCATCGCTGTACTGATCAAATGGTTGTTGCGCCAAGATGTTCCTGGTTACTTGAATTGCTTCAACCCATTCCCGCTTATCTTGTTCGGTGGAAAGGTAGTTGAACAGGATCGATGGCTTAGCCATTGGATCAGCAGTTGTGATTTCGATCCGACCGCGTGCATCTGAATACATTGGACCAACGTGAACTTGGTATCCATGACCTTGCTCAATGCCAGTCCCGTCATAACGAACGGCGATTGGCAAGAAGTGGTACATCAAGTTTGGATATTTAACGGTGTCATTAGAGCGAGCAAATCCACCACCTTCAAAGTGGTTTGTCGAGCCGGGACCCTTGCGCGCAAATAACCAGGCAGCACCAATAAATGGTCGCTTCCACAACTTTAGATTTGGATTCATTGTGATCGGTTGCTTGCAGGCATGCTGAATGTATACCTCAAGGTGATCCTGCAAGTTTCGGCCAACGCCCGGCAGATCTTTAATTACTACAATGCCATGCTTTTTGAGAAGTTCAGCTGGGCCAATGCCAGAAAGTTGAAGTACCTGTGGGGTATTAATTGCGCCGCCACACAGGACTACATTCTTTGCTCGGTATTCGGTTATTGTCTTACCGCGCTGGGCTACTACTCCAACAGCCTTGTCGCCTTCAAAAATCACGCGATGAACTTGATGTCGAGTTTGAACGGTTAAATTCTTGCGATTCATGACCGGGTGTAGATACGCAGTTGATGAAGACCACCGGCGGCCATTCTTAACATTCTTATCGAATGGCCCAAAGCCTTCTTGGCTAAAGCCATTAACGTCATCGGTTCGCTTGAATCCAGCAGCTACCGCGGCATCAAAGAATGCTTTGAAAAGTGGGTTCTTTGCTGGACCTTTTTCTAAGTACAGCGGACCGCTATGCCCGCGGTACTTATCGTCATTAGGAACGCCAGTAGCGTTCTCCATCTTTTTGAAATACGGAAGACAGTGAGCGAAGTCCCAATTCTCCATACCTTTGTCAGCGGCCCAACGCTCATAATCCAATGGGTTACCACGCTGAAAAATCATGCCATTAATCGAACCTGATCCACCAAGAATTTTTCCACGTCCCTGGTAAACCTTGCGACCGTTCATGTATGGTTCTGGATCTGTTTCGTACATCCAGTCGTAGAACTTGTTACCAATTGGGAAAGTTAATGCAGCCGGCATTTGGATGTAAACATCCCACCAAGAGTCCTTGCGTCCAGCTTCGAGAACTAGAACTTCGTTATCTGGATTTTCCGAAAGTCGATTTCCAAGAACTGATCCAGCAGATCCGCCGCCTACTATGAGGTAGTCGTATTCCTTAACGGTCATTAAAGATTTCCTTCCGCGGTATCGACCACATTTGCCAATAACATCGCGCGAGTCATTGGGCCAGTGCCACCAGGCATTGGCGCGATCCAGCCAGCAACGTGCGCGCAAGCTGGATCAATGTCACCAAGTAGCCCAGCATCAGTGCGAGTAATACCAACATCAACTAGGGCGGCGCCGGATTTGATCATGTCAGGTTTAATGAAATGTGGCACGCCAGCTGCGGCCACCACAATGTCAGCACGCTTAATGTGCGCAGCCATTTCTTTGGTACCGGTATGACACAAAGTTACTGTGGCATTTTCACTTCGACGAGTTAGCAATAGACCAAGTGGCCGTCCTACCGTCACACCTCGCCCAACTATGCAGACTTCAGCGCCATCAATGTTCACGCCGTAAGCACGAAGTAATTCAACAATTCCTCGTGGTGTGCAAGGTAGTGGGGCTGGTTCACCCAGGACTAACCGACCAAGGTTTGTTGGATGCAGCCCATCAGCATCTTTGCCAGGATCAATGGCTTCAAGTGCCGCATTGGAATCTAGCCCTTTGGGAAGGGGAAGTTGCACTATGTATCCCGTACAGGAAGGATCTGCATTCAATCGCGCAATTGCATTCATCACATCTTGCTGAGTTGCAGTAGCAGGTAAGTCTTCGCGCACGGATGTGATGCCCACTTCGTGGCAGTCTTTGTGTTTGCCACCTACATATGAATGTGATCCAGGGTCGTCACCAACCAAGATTGTGCCTAGGCCTGGGTAAATACCCTTTGCGTGTAGCGCAGTTACGCGAGTCGCCAGGCCTTGCTTCACTTTTGCAGCAGTTGCGATTCCATCAAGAATTACGGCAGACACTATTCCTACTTCCGAGTAAGTAATTACAGGTATTCAACAGCTGAATCAGCTAGAACATCCCACAGATGCGTCGCAAAGGATGAGCGAACAAAAATTAGATAGCAATTTTCACAGCAATGCCACAGAATCACGGGAGATTTCGCCATCAAACCTTGAGTACAAGTGTCGATTGGAAACGTAGCGTCCCGCAAATCCTGTTCCCAAACATGACCCAGAATCTCTTTAACTTTTGGGCCATAGATTTCTAGTTTGGTGCGCTGGGCACTGACATCAACAACTGAAATATGATGCACGCTTTGCACTGGCTTTAGTAATGACTCAACGTCAGCCGTACCGGTGAGCAGCCACCAATCCGGACCCAGGCAAAGTGCACTAACGCCATTGGAATCTGGTTGCTGACCTTGGCTAACTATGCAGTCTGCATTCTTGCGTACAACTGATCCAATCTGCGGATTCAGGGTCAATCCAAGTGCAAGGTTGACTGCTGCAAATGCTGGCGAACTTGAATCAACTCGCAAGTCAATGCCCGGAGTGTATGGCACCTCTGCGATGTATATGCCTTTGTCTAATCCACCGTGTAATGCGCTACCGAGTGGGCTACTTGCTTTGGCCCTGTTTACTTTAACCATCTCGACGCACGTTCTCCTTATCAACAAAAATTGGTTCGGTGATCACAGCAGTTTCATTGCCGATTGCAACTCGTTCGCCAATGCGAGCCCGCCCATTGTGTACCAGAGCCATGGCAAATGATCGATTTAGTTCACCGGAGAAATAGGAACTCGTTACATATCCAATGTGCGGAATCGGTGGAGTAGCGCCCTTATGTTGTACTTCGGCAAAGTATGAGCCCTCTGGAATTACAAATTCCGAAGTCTCGGGCAACAAGCCAACTAACTGATGTCGATCTGGACGACTGGTGTCTGCGCGACTAAATGAGCGCTTTCCAATGAAGTCCTTTTTCTTGGAAATAATCCAATCCATACCCAAGTCATCTGGGGTTTGGGTTCCATCGGTTTCTTGGCCAACAATTACGAAACCTTTTTCAGCGCGAAGTACGTGCAAGGATTCGGTGCCGTATGGCGTCACGCCTAGTGGAGCACCTAATTCCATAACTTTGAGCCATAGCTCTAGGCCATACCAAGCAGAAACATTTATTTCGTATGCAAGTTCGCCCGAGAACGAGATTCGAGCGATGCGGGCTGGAATTCCAGCAACATCTGCATACTTGTTTTCCATGAAAGCAAAACCTTCTTTGGATACATCTAGGCCAGGTGACAGCAGCGCTAATAGTTCACGGCTCTTTGGCCCAACTATGGCAACTGTTGCAATCTGCTCCGTTACTGATGTGCAAAATACTTCAAGGTGTGGCCATTCAGTCTGCAACCATTCCTCGAGCCAGTCCATAACTTTTGCAGCGCCACCAGTGGTTGTTGTCATAAGCCAATGATTTTCGCCAAGTCTGGTTGTTACTCCATCATCAAAGACCATGCCATCGACGCCACACATTAAGCCGTATCGGCTCATACCAACTTTGAGCGTTGAGAACATGTTGGTGTAAACCTGATCTAGGAAAGCACCGGCATCTTTACCTTGAATATCGATTTTGCCCAAAGTGCTGGCATCCATAACAGCTACACCGTTACGAGCAGCTCGACATTCGCGTAACACGGCAGCATGTAGATCTTCGCCTGGCTTTGGGAAAAACCAGGGACGTTTCCATTGCCCGACATCTTCCATCGGAGCGCCGGCAGCAACATGCCATGAGTGCATTGAGGTAGTGCGAATTGGTTCGGTATGTAATCCACGTTCTCGGCCAGCCAGTGCTGCAAAGGGGACTGCAATGTACGGTGGTCGGAAAGTTAGCGAACCAATTTCATCCGGTGCTAATCCAACTAGATTTCCAATCAAGCCCATAGTTAGCGTGCCGCTAGTTTTGCCTTGATCGTGCGCAGTTCCAATTGCGGTGTAACGCTTAACATGTTCGATACTGATCATGCCGGCGCCAACTGCGCGACGTAGATCGCGCAAGGTGGCATCACGCTGATGATCGACATAAGCAACTAACGCTTGGGTGTCGTCGAGTTCTGGACCGAAAAATACGGCTGGCTCATATTCTTCAAAATCTCCAGCCAACATGCCAACTGTGCTGATGCTCTTGACTTTGGAGCGCACTATGAATGCGGCCCGCTTTTTGCTCCAAGTTGGCTTAATTCCGATGTAGGTAGCCAAGTGAACTGTTGGAGTCCAGCCACCTGAAATTGCAAGTAAGTCAGTAGCAATCGTCTCTTTCAATCCAGACTTAGGATCACTGATGACAACGCTGGAAAGAATCCCATCCAAGGTGCCGTTGGTATCAAGTGCAGTAGCGCCTTTAATGATACGAATTCCAAGTTTCTCAGCTGGCTTGCGAGCCGATTTCTTACTTGCCTTGGATAGCTTCTTTCGGACATCAACAATTGCAAGTACTCGAATCCCAGATTTGTGTAATCGAATTGCATCGACGTAGCCCTGATTGTCTACGGTGACAACTACAGCAGTCTTGAACTTGGTTACACCACGTTCGACATAAGTGGCGGCAGCATGGGAAAGCATGATTCCTGGACGATCGTTGTTTTCAAAAACAAGTGGTCTTTGGAAAGCACCGGTTGCAAGCACAGTGTGTTCAGCGCGCACATGCCAGGTGCGAATTCTGGCAACATCAGTTGAAACTTTGCTGTTTACATGATCAGTCCGGCGTTCTACTGCAACGGCATAACCTTGGTCATAAGTTCCAATTACTGTGGTGCGCTGCAGGTGCGTAACATTTTCGCGAGTTAGTGCAGCTAGCAGTTCAGCAGGGATAATCTCACCGCACTGTTGGGCGTGACCACCAACTTCAGGTTTGTCATCCATGATGATGACGATTTTGCCTTGGTCAGCATACTTTTTCGCTTCAGCTAAACCAGCTAAGCCAGCACCGACTACCAATACATCTGCATACCGATAAGCCCGGTCGTACCTGGAAAGATCGCGAGTATCTGGCAAGTCACCAATTCCAGAAAGACTTCGAGCTACCAAGCCATCAGTAATTTCAACTGTCGTTGCCTGAACCATAGGTTCGCCAGCACCTGAATCAATGTTCACCAGAGCATTTGGTTCATCAATCCAAAGGCTCATCACTCCACGTGGTCGGTCTCGATAGGTACTGTCAGTGAAATGCAATACGCCATTTTTCAATAGGGCAGTAGCTAATGAATCACCAGCTTGGCCAACATAATCGACACCATCGAACTTGAAAGTTACATTACTCATACTGGTCTCTTTGGTTGCTCGGTAAATGGTTTGTAAGTTGGGCCAAATTCGTGAGTTATGGTGTTGCGCCAAACGTTAAACCAGCGTCGACATCCCGCAGAGTGCACCCAACGCTCGGCGTGCCAGCCCTTTGGATTTTCTCTAATAAAGACAAACTTTGACCATTCTTCATCAGTTGCGATTGCTGGATCTGGGTAAAAGATATTTGCGCCCGCACCATAGTGAAATTCAGTTTCATCACGTGGGCCACAGTAAGGGCATGGAATGTGTAACATCTCAGACTCCTAATGTGCCACGCCGGCTGCGCCGTGCTCGTCAATTAAATGACCAGTTATAAATCGGTCCAGGCTAAATGGGGCATTTAACTCATGTGGTTCACCAGTTGCAATGGTGTGTGCCATAGTCCAACCAGATGCAGGAGTTGCTTTGAAGCCACCGGTACCCCAACCCGTGTTAATAAATAAGTTATCAACTGGCGTATGCCCAATAATTGGCGAGGCATCGGGTGAAATGTCGACTATGCCACCCCAAGTGCGAAGTAGGTGGGCTCGTTCAAAAATTGGGAATAGTTCGATCGCAGCAGCCAGTTGATGTTCGATCACATGGAAGCCACCGCGTTGTGCGTAGGAATTAAAAGCATCGGTTCCGGCGCCCATTACTAATTCGCCTTTATGGGCTTGGCTTACGTAAACATGCACCATGCCACTCATGATCACAGTGTTATGAACTTGTTCCAGTAGTTCAGAAACTAGAGCTTGCAATGGCCGGCTTTGAATTGGAATATCAAAACCTGCAAGATTTGCTAACACGCTGGAATGTCCAGCCGCGACCATACCAACTTTTTGGGCAGCAATTGGTCCAAGATTGGTTTTTACGCCATGAACTTTTCCATCACGAATATCAAAGCCAGTAACTTCACAGCCCTGAATAATGTCAACACCCATGTCAGCAGCAGCTTTGGCATAACCCCAAGCAACCCAGTCATGCTTTGCAATGCCACCGCGCGGTTGGTATGTAGCACCAAGTACCGGGTAGCGAACATCTGGATTGATATTCACGATCGGAGCAATTTCTTTTACTTGCTCTGGCGTTAACCACTCACTATCGATGTCATTTATTTTGTTGGCATGGTAATTGCGCGCTTTGGCTCGCAAGTCACTCACACTATGGGCAAGGGACATAACGCCACGTTGGCTAAAGAACATTTCGTAGCCAACTTCTTCTTCAAGATTTTCCCAAAGTTTTAGTGAGTGCTCGTAAATTCCAGCAGATTCATCCCACAGGTAATTGGATCTGATAACGGTAGTGTTGCGCGCCATGTTGCCGCCAGCTAGCCAGCCTTTTTCCAGCACAGCAATGTTGGTAATGCCATGGTTCTTAGCTAGGTAGTAAGCAGTTGAAAGTCCATGACCACCACCACCGATGATGATGACGTCATAAACCTTTTTGGGAGTAACCCGCGCAGTCCATAAAAAATCGGGATGTTCAGGTAATTCAACACTTCGTCGACGGGTCGTGGTAGCCATGTTTAGAGCCTATCTACTGATAATTAAGAGCGCAGTCGGGACATCGAGGCATCAAACTGCGGGTCATCACTGACTACAGCTGGATACATCGAGTCGAAATACTTAACGGATACTTGAGTGCCAAGCGTGGTGTGCTGGATCGGTAGCCAAGCGTAGGCAATCTGCTTGCCGACGGAATGGCCAAAATACGAACTGGTTGTGTACCCAGTCGGGGAACCGGCGACAAAAACTGGCTCTTTACCCAAAACCACATGTTGTGGGTTATCGAATACCAGGCAAACCAATTTGCGGGTAATTGCAGCCGGATCAAGTGCTTCAAAAGCATCCGCACCTATATATCCGCCACCCTTGCGAACCGAGAACGCCAAGCCAGCTTCGTGCGGATTGTGCTCACTCGTCATGTCTGTGCCGTAAGAGCGGTAACCCTTTTCTAGACGCATGGAGTTAAAGGCGCCACGTCCGGCTGGAATGATTCCGAATTCTTTACCGGCTGCCATCAAGGTGTCCCAAAGTTTTAATGCCATGTCAGCATCGATGTAAATTTCATAGCCAAGTTCGCCGACGTAAGACAAGCGCCATAGTGTTGCGGGAACTTGGTCCAGGTAAAGCGACTTGGCCTTGAAGTAACCAAAGGCTTCATTCGAGACATTGACATTGGTGAGTTTTTCAACAACCTTACGAGCATGTGGACCAAACAAACCAAGTCCAACAGTTCCGGCAGTGACGTCCTTCACGAATACGGTATCTGGCGCAACCTTTTGCAAGCGGGCCACATCAACAGCGCCATTTGCACCGATCATGAATTCATTCTCGCCAAGGCGAGTGACTGTGACGTCGGAAAGAATGCCAGCTGACTTAGTAAGCATCAAACAATAAGTAACTGAGCCAGGTGCTTTATCTAGCTTGCCAGTTGTTTGTTGCATCAAGAATTCCAACGCACCCTTACCGGATACTTCAATCCGCTTTAGTGCAGTGATATCGAATAAGCCGACGTTTTCGCGAACGTACTGGGATTCGGCGCCAACAATTGGTGACCAGAACTGTCCAGACCAGTCATCGCGGGCTGGCGATGGATACTTAACAACTAAATCTTTGTTTGATTCATACCAATGCGGGCGTTCGTAGCCAGATGCTTCCAGGAAGTACCCACCAAGTTCTTGTTGCCGATGGTAGAAGCCAGTTGTGCGAAGTGGCCTTGGCTTTTCCATTGGCTGCAACGGATGAATGATGTCGTAAACCTCAACATAGTTTTGGGCACCTCGCATCGAAATGTGATTTGGTCCCAATTGATGTGCTTCGAATCGATTCACATCACATTCATGAACTGCGAGTTTTGGATGTCCGTCGATAATCCATTCGGCAGTAGCGCGAGCTACGCCAACCGAATGTGTAACCCAAACTGCTTCGGCAACCCAGAAACCCTTAAGACCATTCCATTCGCCCATCAACGGGAAGGTATCTACCGTGAACGAGAACATACCGTTCATGCCTTCAGTGATCTTTGCATTCTTTAACTCCGGCATGATTTCCCCGGCAAGGTCCATGACTGGCTCCCATTCCGGAGCAGTAAACGGTTGCTGACTTGGCATTACTTCAGCTTGGTCAAATGGCAGGATTTCTTCAGATTCCACTGGTAGCGGTCGATGTAAATACGATCCAATACCCATGTGATTGAAACGTTGCCGGAAATACAGATCTTCGCCTTGATGACGCATGATCGGTAGCGTGATTTCTTCAGTTTGGTTTGCAAGTGAAGGAATGTCTTCAGTCCACGCCAGTTGGTGAGCCAGTGGTTGAAATGCTTTGGTCATTCCAAACATCCGACCAACTTTTGGTCCCCAAATCCCAGCGCAAGAAACCACAATCTCTGCAGGGAAGAAGCCTTGGTCCGTCATGACACCTGTTACTTGGCCGACTTCTTGCTCTATGGAAATAACTTCGTGACGATCCTTAAATACTGCGCCCCGAGATTCAGCAATTTTTTGTAACGCTTCAACTGCGCGCACTCCCTTTGCAATGCCATCGGTGGGACAGTGAATTGCACCAAGAATTTTTGTTGCATCAAGCACTGGATGTAGCTCTGCGGCTCGCTCTGGTGAAACTACTTCTGCTTCATATCCGTAGGCCTGTAGCCACGCAGTCCTGCGATGCAGTTCCTTTAAGCGCTGTGGGGTAGTAGCGATTTCAAGCGAACCAACTTGGTAAAAACCAGGCCCATCTGAATTAGAAACTGTCAGCAATTTGTTAATAGTTTGATCGGCCATTGCAGCCAAAGTTTTGTTACCGGTTACTTTTTGTACCAGGCCTGGTGCGTGTGAAGTGGAACCACCCGGTGCGGGCATCGGGCCTTGTTCAAGAACTGTGACATCTGTCCAGCCACGTTCGGTTAGTTCATCAGCTAGGGAACAACCAACGATGCCACCACCAATAATCACGATTTTTTTCACGCACAACCCTCAATCGGTAAAAATAATAAGTTGCGAGTTATGCAACAAAGTGCTTATAGCGCAACAAGATAATCGTCCTCTTGATTCATCGCCTGGTCAAGTGGAATGAAAAAACTGGTGGGCCCAATTGGTTGGACCCACCAGTTTTAGGTGACTTATTAGCCAGGCTTACTTAAGCCAGCCAGCTACAGTCTCGGCGTTAGCATCGATCCACTTCTGAGCTGCAACTGCAGGATCAGTTCCGGATTCGATGTCGGCTGCTACTTCATTCTGGTCATCATTTGTCCAGCTGAAGTTCTTAATGATCATGGAGAAAGCATCTCCTGATTCCATTGCCTTAGGTGTAGCTAACTTAATCAGAGGTAACTCTGGGTAGTCAGTTAGACCTGAAGCCTTCTCTGCATCAGTCCAGTCATTAGCTGGGAAATTGACGCGAGCCATTGGAACTTTCGCTAGGAAGTTCTGTGGTGTCCACCAATAACCAATTGCTGCAGTCTTGTTTTCTGCTGCCTTTGTGAACACATCAATCAAAGCTGCCTCTGAACCTTGTGGCAGAACTGTGAAGTTAAGGTCGTTAGCTGAAACCAATTTTTCGCCAATTGTTGTGTATCCCGGAGGGCCTTCGTACCAAGCGCCCTTACCCTTTGACTCATCATTTTTGAACAAATCGGCGTACTTGTTTAGGTTTGCTGAATCAGTGATGTCTGGGTATTCATCAGCCATCCACTGTGGAACGTACATTCCGATGATTCCAATGTTTCCGTTGTCGCCAATTTCAACAAGTGCACCACGATCTGCCCATTCTTGCCAGCGGCCACCGCCCCAGTCTTCTACGACTAGGTCAACAGATCCACTTTCCATTGCATCGTAAGTTACGCCTGCTTCAGCAAGTGTTACCTGCGAAATATCGCAACCGTTTGCCTTGGCAACTTCGGTTATGACCTGTGCTGAAGCTGTGTAACCAACCCAAGCGTGCATTGCAATTGCGTATGAACCACACGCGACTGCCGTATCTTCGGTAGGTGTAGCTGATTCTTCAGCATCTACGCCAGCGCCACCACATGCAGTTAGTAACAATGCAGCTGCTGCGGCAAGCACAGAAGCTTTCGTTCCAACTCTCTTGTTCCGAACCATTCTTATCTCCTCGCTAGGAAATGAACTGCCTTGCGACAGTCCTTCAAACCAACGTTTGTTAGTTTGAAATCTAGTGCTTTGGGGCCGAGTTTCGGGCCACCATGTACTGTGCGATTCGGTCAATCATTACCCCGAGCAACAAGATACAAACGCCCGCAACCAGGCCTTTACCTTGCAGTTCAGGCTTTGAGGCCCCGAGTAGCACCAAGTAGCCAAGGCCACCGCCGCCTACAAAGCCACCGATAACCACAACTGCTAGTACAAAGATTAATCCTTGATTAGTTGCCAGCAATAGGGACTTCTTTGCGGCTGGAAGTTGTACTTTCGTTATAAGTTGCCACTTCGTGGAACCTGTTACGGTGGCCGCTTCAACCATGTTTACTGGCACATCTCGGATGCCTTGACCTACGATTTTGACCACAATCGGGATCGAATAAACAATGCCAGTGGCGATAGCAGTAAATCTAGAAGGCCCAAAAAAGCCCAACATTGGAATCAGATAAACAAAAGCAGGCAGGGTTTGTCCCGCATCCAAGATCGGGCGTAGCGCCCGTTCAGCTCGGGCACTCCGGCCAATCCACACGCCAAGGACCACACCAAAAATCATGGTGAGCATCGTGGCCACGATAGTTTGCGTGAAGGTCATCATGGTGTCATACCAAAGTCCGGTTGCAACGACTGCCAAAAGCAATGTCGCAGAAACAATTGCTGACCTAATGCCACCAAGTATCAGCGAGATAAGAGTGATCATCAAGATTGTGAGATACCAAGGTGAGTTAGTAAGAACACTCTCGAGTGGATTCAAAACACCGACAGTGACTGCCTTACTAAATCCAGTCGTTAAAATCTCCAAGTTCTCAGTAACCCAAGTGACCGAAGCATCAGATGCATCAGCAACCTGGGTACTGATGTCAATTTGCTTTGGGAAAAAAGCCGCCCAAGCCAGTTGGCGGGATAGGACAATCCCAATAATCGAAACAATTCCTGCAACCAGCAATGCTAATTTCCTGCGCTTGCGATCTGCGGGTGATGGTGGAACAAAGGTATCTGTTTTGGTAATCGCTGCTGATGTGCTGCGATCCAACATAATTGCGAGCAATACAACTGCAATGCCAGCGACAAATCCATCACCAACATTTCGAATAATCAAAGCATCGATAACTGGCTTACCAAGTCCGGGTGCACCAATCAGTGCTGCGATAACAACAAAAGAAAGTGCAGCCATAACAGTTTGGTTGATTCCAAGGATTATGGTTCGAGATGCCATCGGGAATTGGACTTTTTGCAG
>CANLIF010000022.1 GCA_947491175.1 Actinomycetota bacterium | reverse complement strand
TTCACACTCCGGAAGCTGGTTTCTACTTGTTCCCAGATGTCACCGAAGCCATGGCCAATAAGGGAATAACTGACCTTGGCGACTTCGCCCAGCAAGCTCTTCATTCAACGGGTGTTTCATTTTGTACTCGTCGTCACTTCGGCCGCCCACAAGAAGGCGAAACCGAGCAGTACATCCGCCTGGCCTTCTCTGGCATCGACAACAGCGACATTTCTGATGGCTTAAAGCTAATGGGTGAATGGATCGCAGAATAAATGGCGAAAGTTGTTGTAACTGGCAAGATTCCCGCTGGTGGCTTAGCTCGACTTAAGGCTGAACATGACGTCACGGCCTGGGAAAGTGACGATGCGATAAGTCGCACTGAGCTACTTGCAATGGTTGCTGGCGCTGATGCGATTGTGTCGTTGTTGACCGAAAAGATCGACGGTGAATTGCTCGATGCCGCCGGACCACAACTTAAGTCAGTCTCTAACGTAGCCGTGGGATATAACAACATAGATGTTCCAGCCTGTGAAAACCGTGGGGTGTTAGTTACAAACACTCCAGGAGTTTTGACTGAAGCAACAGCCGACATCGCAATATCATTAATTCTGATGGCAACCCGTCGCTTAGGCGAAGGCGAGCGAGTAATTCGCGCCCAAGAGCCTTGGCAGTGGGGCATGTTCTACATGCTTGGTATGGGCCTGCAAGGTCGCCAACTTGGCATCGTTGGAATGGGTCAGATCGGAATCGCGACTGCTCGCCGGGCAAAAGCATTTGGCATGAACATTGCCTACACTCGCCGAACGCCACTTGAAGATCATGTGATCGAAGAATTAGATGCCAAGTTCATGACTATGGATGAGTTAATTGAATCAAGCGATGTGCTTTCTCTACACTGTCCTTACTCACCAGCCACACATCACTTGATGAGCGAAAATCAGTTTGCTCGTATGAAGAAAACTGCTTTCTTGATCAATACGGCTCGTGGCCCGATTGTTGATGAAGCAGCGTTGGTTACAGCTTTGAAATCCGGAGAAATCGCTGGTGCCGGATTAGATGTGTTTGAAAATGAACCAGCGGTGCATCCAGGATTGCTGGAACTCGATAACGCTGTCTTGATTCCACATCTTGGTTCAGCGACAGTGGAAACTCGGGCAGCCATGGCTGACATCGCAGCGACAAATGCTTTGGCAATCCTTGCCGGGTCGCAAGCCCCAAACCTTGTTACTAGTTAGCTAAAACACTTTGGAATTTAGAGTGGCACCAGTTGGTCCTGACGACTGGGAGCGCATGCGCCTGATTCGACTTGATTCATTAAAGGAAAATCCAGAGGCATTTGGCGCAACCTTTGAATCTGAATCCACTCGCCCAGAAAGATACTGGAGAGCGCGACTAAGCAAATCTGACTTTTTATTGGCCACTGATGCATCGGGTGATATTGGCATCATGTTTGTAGATCAAGTTGACGAAGATTTCGCTTCAAGCTGTTGGATTAGAGGTTGCTGGGTGCGTCCAGAATCCCGAGGGATCGGAATTATGCGAGCCTTTTTGGAATATGTGGACTCGCAAGCGCCTGTGAGGCCATGGGGAGTTCAAGGCCTGGGTGTTTGGGTGGATAACTTTTCGGCCATAACGGCATACCAAAATATCGGATTTGTAAATATCGACGAAGCGCAGCCCAGCACAAGCCAGCCCGGCAAGTTCTACCAACGAATGATCCGAACCACTCCAGTAGCGGGAATTTAGCGCCCTTCACTCCAATAGAATTGGGCTATGTCTAAAGTCCTTGCCTCATTGCCAGTTGGCGAAAAAGTTGGAATTGCCTTTTCTGGCGGCCTTGACACTTCGGTAGCTGTGGCATGGATGCGCAGTAACGGCGCGATTCCATGTACGTACACTGCTGACTTGGGGCAGTACGACGAGCCAGACATTGATTCGGTCCCTGCTCGCGCCGGTGAATATGGCGCAGAAATCTCTCGGCTCGTAGATTGCAAGGAAGCCCTTGTCAATGAAGGCCTGGCTGCGATTGCTTGTGGGGCATTCCACATTAGAACCGGCGGCAAGCAGTATTTCAATACAACTCCACTTGGCAGGGCCGTAACTGGCACGCTATTGGTGCGAGCCATGTTGAAAGACAATGTTGATATCTGGGGCGATGGTTCGACATACAAAGGCAATGACATCGAGCGGTTCTATCGCTATGGATTATTAGCTAACCCAAAATTAAGAATTTACAAGCCTTGGCTTGATGCAGATTTTGTTCGGGAACTTGGCGGCCGCAAAGAGATGTCTGAGTGGTTAGTCGCAAACAATTTGCCATATCGTGACAGCACTGAAAAGGCGTACTCAACTGACGCAAATATTCTTGGGGCAACTCATGAAGCTAAAACTTTAGAAAACCTTGATGCCTCAATGGAAATCGTCGAGCCAATCATGGGGGTTCGATTTTGGGATGAGTCAGTAAAGATTGCATCGGAAGATGTGACGTTTACTTATAACCAAGGAATCCCAGTTGCCATAAACGGTAAAGAATTTTCGAACGTTGTTGAATTAATGCAGGAAGCAAATTCCATTGGTGGTCGCCATGGTCTGGGCATGACAGATCAAATTGAAAACCGAATCATTGAAGCCAAGAGTCGCGGTATTTACGAAGCACCTGGCATGGCACTGTTCTTTATCGCTTACGAACGCTTACTCAGTGCAATTCATAATGAAGACACCATTGCGAACTACCATGCGGAAGGTCGCAGACTAGGGCGGTTGTTGTATGAAGGTCGTTGGTTTGATCCACAGGCGCTCATGCTTAGGGAATCCTTGCAGCGCTGGGTTGCTTCGGCAGTCACTGGCGAGGTAACAATTCGGTTGCGACGTGGAGATGACTACTCAATCATTAATACTTGCGGACCGGCTTTGAGTTACCACCCAGAAAAGCTTTCGATGGAACGTACTGAGAATGCCGCGTTTGGTCCGACTGACAGAATCGGGCAATTGACTATGCGAAACCTTGACATTGCCGACACTCGAGCCAAACTCGAGTTGTACCAGGCTCAAGGCCAGATTGACGCTAAGACTTTTGGGCTAGTTGGAGACCTTAAATCTGGTGAATCAAATGCAATTAATTCTTCAAGTGCAAATGACGATGCAGACGCCGGGTTAAATCGAGCAGCTTTTGACTCTGGTACCGACTAAGTGCCCAAACAACTTGAACGTTTTGCACCTGCATTGTTTGTATTCCTCTGGAGTACGGGTTTTGTTGGAGCCAAGTACATAGTTCCCTATGCCGAGCCATTCACTTTCTTAACCATCAGATATGTAATTGCTGCGGCCATTCTCATCGCAATAGCCGCAATACTTAAGCAACCGTTGAAATTGACGCGAGACCAAGTGATTGCCTCAGTAGCTGTTGGATTGCTGCTGCACGTGATCTATATTGGTGGAGTTTTCTATGCAGTCAGCCTTGGGGTATCAGCTGGCATTAGCGCAGTGATTGTAAGTATTCAGCCAGTTTTAGTATCAATTCTTGCGGTTCCACTTTTGGGTGAGCGAATTCGTTGGGTTCAAGTTGTTGGACTAGTTCTAGGAGTGGCAGGAATCGCGCTACTGCTACTTCCAAAGGTATTTCAAGGTGATTATTCCTCTGCAATCTCTGAGGTTGGAATCGTAATTTGTGTCATTGCCCTGCTCGGTACCAGCGCAGGTTATTTAGTGCAAAAGAAACTAGGCAGTGACATACCGTTTTTGACAGGAACTGGCATGCAATATGCCGTTAGCGCAGTTGTTTTTGCGACGCTTTCGGCGCTGACCGAGAGTCAGCGAGTTGAGTGGTCACCAGAATTTTTCTTCGGGTTAGCTTGGATTGTTTTAATGCTATCGATTGGCTCAATCGTCTTGCTCTACGAAATGCTCCGTGCGGGCAGCGCCAGCAAAGTCTCCAGTTTGTATTACTTGGTACCGCCAGTGGCTGCAATCCAAGCGTATTTCTTGTTTGACGAAGTCATCCCACCAATTGGAATTTTGGGAATGGCACTTGCCGGCCTTGGCGTCGTACTTGTCATGCGTCAAGCGGTAGAAAAAACGCCAGCCTAATCGAGTGCTTCGCTGAGGGAAACCCAGCTATCTTCCAGAGTTTCTTTTTCTACCATCAAAGGTTGTAATTCGTTATTTAGAGTGTCAACTTTTTCAAAGTTGGTAGCGTGCTCTTCCATCACAGCCAAAATTTCCTTGATCTGAACATCAAGTTTTGCGATTGACCGCTCAATGCGCTGTTGATCTTTTTGTAAGTCTCGTTTTTGAGTCGCAGATAACTCACTCTTAATACCTTGATTTTCCTGCGTAAAGGCGGTCGGTTCATCTGGTTGTGCTTTTCGTAGCTTCAGGTACTCTTCGAGACCCCCAGGAAGGTTTCGCAGCGTTCCATTGCCCATAACACCTACGAAAGTGTCGCAAACGCGTTCTAGGAAGTACCTATCGTGAGAAACCACCAACAAGGTGCCACCAAAGCTATCCAGCAAGTCTTCCAGAGCTGCCAGCGTCTCTACGTCAAAGTCGTTTGTTGGTTCATCGAGAATCAGCACGTTTGGACCGCCCATGAGTAGGCGAGTGAGTTGCAGGCGTCGACGCTCACCACCGGAAAGATCTCCAACTGGTGTCCATTGCGCATCGGAACCAAAACCAAGGCGTTCACCAAGTTGGGATGCGCTTAAGGATTTACCTTTTCCAATTTCGACGTGCGTCGAGATGTGCTCAATAGCCTCGAGTACTCGCCACTTTGGATTTAGTTCCTCTAAGTGCTGGGACAAGAAAGCCGGCTTAACTGTTGTTCCAGTCACAAGTTTTCCGGCGGTCACCGAAAGCTGCCCAGTTAAAACTTTTAGCAAGGTGGTCTTACCAGCTCCGTTAACACCTGCGATACCGATTCGATCGCCTGGACCCACGTTCCAATCTAATTGGGTGAACAAATCTCGATCGCCAACGCGAATCGTTGCATTATGGAGTTCATAGACCGTTTTACCGAGGCGAGCATTGGCGAATGCCAACAACTCGACGTTGTTTCTAGGTGGCGGTTCGTTTTCGATAAGTTCATTAGCAGCATCGATGCGAAACTTTGGTTTGCTAGTTCGCGCGGGAGCTCCGCGGCGCAACCAGGCGAGTTCTTTTTTAATAAGCATGTTTCGCTTTTGTTCTTCAACACTGGATTGACGCATGCGTTCGGCTTTAGCAAGTACGTAAGCGGAGTAGCCGCCGTCGTACTCTTCGATCTTTCCGTCTATGACTTCCCATGTTTGGTCGCTGACTTCATCGAGAAACCAGCGATCGTGAGTTACTACGGCAAGAGCAAGACCACGGCGCGCCTTTAGGTGCTCGGCTAGCCAGGTAACGGCCTCAACATCCAAGTGGTTAGTTGGTTCATCCAAAAGAAGCACATCGAGATCACTAATCAATAATTTTGCTAGTGCGACTCGACGGCGCTCACCACCGGAAAGCGGTCCCATCTGTCGAGCCAAGATACTTTCCCCGAAACCGCCAAATAGTCCAGTTAAAACTTCGCGAGCTTTGGAGTTAGTTGCCCACTCATGATCAGCTTGGTCACCAAGCACAATGTCTCGCACTGTTGCTTTTGGATCTGCTTGATCGATTTGAGATAACGTTCCCAAGTGCGTGCCATTGGCCATCGAAACTCGGCCATCATTTGGGGTTTCCTGTCCGCCCAAAATCTTGATCAGGGAAGATTTGCCGCCACCATTGCGGCCGACAATGCCGATTCGAGCGCCATCAGCCAATCCCAGGGAAACTTGATCCAGAACTGCGCCTTTGCCGTAAGACAGCGAGACATTCTCGAGGTTTATTAAGTTGCGGGGGGCCACGGACACGCCTTTCGGGTCGCTCTATTCTCGCAGGTGTTTGGGAAAACCGAAAACCAGGGCAATTGGGTCCAGAACTGAATCTTTAGGTTTCGAGGGGTTAAATTTGCCGCGGTGATAATGTGACGAACATGGACTTAACCGTTGCTGCATATCAAGCCACTGAAGGTGGACCGCTAGACGTAGATCGCAATTTCTATCGCGCGATTGCCAATGATCCTGGTCGCGAACTCGTAGAGTCGATCCATTTGCCAATCCGCAGTGGTGTCAGTTGGAATATTCCGGCTGGACATGTTTGTCGAATCACAACTATCGAAGGCCCTCAGGTAGCTGACCTTAACTTGTGGAATGCAAATGACCCTAGAGAGCGCTTTTGGGCATCGCGCACAAAGCAACTACATGCTGCGCACTTAACAACGTTTAATCGCCTTTGGTCGACTTTGCCGTTCCTGCGCCCGATGGCCACAATTACTGCTGACACATTAGAGGATTATGGCGTTGACGGCGAAGGTGGTCGCGTCCACGACTTACTTGGTACCCGTTGTGACCCGTATGTGAATCGAATGCTGACAGGGAAAGATTTTGATTACCATTGCCATTCAAATTTAGTCCGCGCGATACTTCCACATGGCTTGACTGAGTTTGACGTGCACGATGTGTTAAATGTCTTTCAGTGCACCGGACTAAATAGCAACGATCAGTACTTTATGAAGACTTGCCCTGCCAAGAAAGGTGACTACTTCGAATTCTTTGCCGAATTTGATTTGCTAGCTGCGCTTTCAACTTGCCCAGGTGGCGACCTTTCGGTTCCACTTTGGGGACCAGATGCTAGGGATCCAATTGATGTCTGCCGCCCACTTGGTATCGAAATCTTCAAGCCTTCCAAAGATTTGTTAACCAATTGGTCAGAACCAATTCGCGCCGAGTATGCCGGTCAACATGGACTTAAGGCCGAGAAGTGGTCCTAACCACAATCGATCTAAATGCCGATCTAGCCGAAGAATGTGGCGACGATGCGGCACTGTATCCCTACTTATCAAGTGCGAACGTATGTTGCGGCAGACATGCCGGTGGGGTAGCCGCTATGAAGAAGGCCGTCTCTGCGGCGATTCGTAATGATGTAGTAATCGGTGCTCATGTTGGCTACGAGGATCGAGAAAACTTTGGTCGCATTGAAGTCGAAATGGATTATGACGCATTGCGGAAGCTTACTTTTGACCAGATTCACGACTTACTCGATGTGGTCAATCAGGCAAATGCCGAACTAAAGTATGTAAAACCACACGGTGCTTTGTATCACCGAATGGGTAATGATCCTGAGCAGGCTGCTGCAGTAGTTGATGCGGTAGCAGAAATCAATCCAGGGTTACATATTTTGGTTCCTGACACCGACATCATCAAGTCAGCCGCGACAAATGCTGGCCTAACTGTGGTGCACGAATTCTTCGCCGATCGGGCTTACTTGCCGGTTGGCACTTTAGTTCCACGTACTGTCCCAGACTCGGTTTTGCATGATGCTGATGCAATTTCGGAGCGCGTTTTGGAGTGGTTAGCTGGTGGCGAGATTGCAGCCAACGATGGCACTCGAATTTCCATTACTGCGCAATCTATTTGCCTACACGGAGATACTCCGGGCGCAGTTGAAAGTGCTGCTTCGATCTACCAGCGATGCGAATCTGCTGGCTACGAAATCAAGTCCTGGTTAGCTAACGATTAAGCATTGAAAGTTGCTTAATTATCGATCCAGTTGGACCAGAAGAATTTAGGGCGTAAAAGTGCAAACCTTCAGCGCCGAGTGCAAATACGTCTTCACAAATCTGAACGGAAACATCAATGCCCAACTGCTTTAGGGATTCTGGATCGTTTTGATAGCGCGCAAAACGCAGTCGCGTAGCTTTCGGCATATAACCACCACTAAGTTCCAGCATCTTCACAATTTGCGGGTAACTCGTAACGGGCATAATTCCTGGGTAAATTGAAAGTTTTGAACCGCGCGCATCCAAAGCGTTGCGAAGCGCCTCGTACCGACCGCTATCAAAGACGAACTGGGTAATTGCGAAAGTGGCACCAAGTTCCTCTTTGCGAAGCAGCACATTAATGTCTTTTGCGAAATTTCCATCCGATGCCGGATGAACATCAGGGAAGGCTGCAACTCCGATAGAGAAACCACCTATTTGCGCAGCCAACTCAACAAGCTGATCTGCGTAATCAAAGCCACCAGGTGTAGTTATCCAAGGAGCAGTTGGACCGCCTACAGGGTCACCACGCAGCGCTAAAACGCCATGGAAGCCCGCTGACTTGTATTGCTCAAGAACTTCGGTTAATTCGTCTCGAGTAGAACCGACGCAGGTTAGATGCCCAATTACCGGGACTCCCGTTTTGGCAATGAATTCTGATGCAATCCGCACAGTTCGATCTCGCGTTCCGCCACCTGCGCCATACGTCATCGAGACAAAATCTGGTTTGAACTCCTGTAGCTCATCAATGGTCTGCCAGAGCTTTTGTTCACCTTCAGGATCTTTGGGAGGGAAAAACTCAAATGAAATTGTTGGAGACGCTATTGAGTTGGGGTCAGCAAATTTAGATGCAGTAAAAGCGGTGTCGGCTGACAACTTGCCTCCTGGAGATCTGGGGGTCCGGATCAATCCACGAGGCTTCGTTTCCTGAATGCTTTAATTTAGCACTTGTTTGAGATGGACAGATTCATGCCCTAGATTTTGCGACTTGCTTAGTGGCTAGGAGGGCAACGTATGTAATTGGGATTGCCGATAGCGCGCATAACCAGCCGTAGCTCAAGACCGCGATTATTATCCCTGCAAGTGCGCCACCAATCGCAGCGCTTAAATTCATCACGAGATCCGACGTTCCTTGTGCTGGCGCGCGATAGTGATCAGATACCGATTCGGAAAGCAAAGTAGAGCCGGCAATCAAAGTGCAAGACCAACCAAGACCGAGTAAGAACAACCCGATTCCTAATTGAATTTCGTTATTGGCTGGGGAGAACCCTGAAATGACTGCAGAGGCAATCAGTATCAAGCTGCCAATCAAAATGACTTTTTGCCTTCCTAGGCGATCAGTCAGGTATCCGACCACAGGGGATAGCGCGTACATGCCAGCAATGTGAACGCTGATTACAAACCCAATTATGGTGAGCGAGACATCTACGTGCGCCATGTGAACTGGTGTCATAACCATCACGGCAACCATGATCAAATGCCCCATAGAAATTGCTAATAGGCCAAGTAGCGCATTAGGTAGGGAAGTTATGTGGTTAAACACTTCCTTGGTAGGCACCTTTGTCTTACTGGAAGATTCTTCACTATGCCCCGCGACACTTGTTAAGTAGGGATCAGGCTTTAATCGAGTCCAGATAATTAATGATCCAAGTCCAAGCATCGCTGCCGAAAGTAAATATGGACCCGTTAGTTTGGGTAGGCCAAGAAATGTTGCAACATTGCCAAAGGGACCCATCAGGTTTGGCCCAACAACCGAGCCGATCGTGGAAGCCCAAACAACTAAGGACAGACTTCTGGCTCGAGTTGATTTGGTTGCAAGATCTACGGCTGCGTATCTAGCTTGATAACCCGAGGCAGCTGCCGCGCCCACTAAAAATGTTCCCAACAGCATGATCGGCAGAATTCGTGAAGTGCCACCAGCAACCGCGAATACCGCCCCAATTGCGCCAACTAGGTAGCCAGAACTAAGCGCAAGTCGTCTGCCTCCGCGTCTAGTTAAGTTCGCCAGCGGTAATGCCATCGCGGCGGCGCCGAGTACCCCAAAAGTTTGAGCTAATCCGGCAAGCGCTTCTGACTTTGTAATGCTTGCGACGAGCAACGAGCCAGCGGCGACTGTACTTGAGTAGCCAAGGCCTGAGAGAGATTGTGCACCGGCCAATGTCTGTAATGTTCGTTTTTGCAGTGGGTGAGCTAACTCAACAGATGATTCGGTCACAGTTAACAGCCTATTGAGGTGGTTAAATTAACTAGTGACCAACATTCAAAAAACTGACACTCCTGTTTACGCTTCAACTACCTCGGGCTATTACCCATTAATCACAGCAGTTTTTGTTTCGCTGTTAGTGATTTCAAACATCGGCGCGGTGAAGTTAATCGCTGTCGGTCCACTAATTCTTGATGGTGGCGCATTTTTATTCCCGTTGGTTTACATCACTGGAGATATTCTTAGCGAAGTTTACGGTTTCAAAGCTGCGCGAAAAGCAATTTTGATTGGCTTTGCAATGTCAGTTTTGGCGGCGATTACTTTTTGGCTAGTTCAGTTATCACCCCCAGGTGGTGGCTGGGATAACCAAGAAGCATACGAAGCTATTTTAGGTTTTGTGCCACGGATAGTCCTGGCCAGTGTCTGCGGCTTTGTAGTGGGGCAACTTTTAAACTCATATGTGTTAGTTAAAATCAAAGCGCGCACTAATGAAGGCTCACTTTGGGTCAGACTAATTGGTTCCACTTTGGTCGGAGAACTTGCCGACACGGTCGTTTTTTGCACCATTGCTTTTTACGGAATCGTTACTGGTGGAGATTTCTTAAACTACGTAATCGTTGGCTACCTATACAAGACACTGCTTGAAGTGATCCTGCTTCCGGTGACGTATCGAGTGATCGCGCGAGTTAAAGCCAACGAGCCAAGTTATGTGGCCGCAGGTTAGCGTCTAGTTTTTAGTAAGTCCTGGCCTTTGGTACTGCCCCATAAATTCAGTTTTGAATTCTTGAAATGTCCCAGCAATCAAGGTCTGGCGCATTTTGGCAACTAAACCGACTATGAAGTGCTCATTATGAATCGTCAGAAGTGTTGAGGCCAGCAATTCCTTGGCATGAACCAAGTGATGCAAGTAAGCCTGGGTGTAATGCGCGCAGGTGTAGCACTCGCAACCATCAACTAGTGGCTCAAATGATCTGCGGTACTTCGCATTCGTGATATTAAATCTTCCAAAATTGTTATAGACCGCTGCGTTCCGGGCGACCCGAGATGCTGACACACAGTCAAAGGTGTCGATCCCAGCCTCAACACCGACGAATAGGTCCTCGGGTTCACCGATACCAAGTAAGTGGCGAGGTCGCGCTAATGGAAGTTCCTCGGTCACCCAGCTAACAATGGTTCCAAGTTCATGTTTATCCAGAGCGCCACCGATGCCGTAACCATCGAAATCCATAGCGCCTAGATCAGATGCAGCTTTACGACGCAGATCTTCGTACTGCGCACCTTGAATTACGCCAAACAAGGCTTGGTAAGGCTTACTAGACCGATCGGAAGTTAACTTCTTGTGCTCAGCAATGCAACGGATCGCCCAGAGGCGAGTGCGTTCAAGGGACATTACTTGGTAATCGCGAGTGTTCATTAGCGTTGTTAACTCATCGAAGGCAAAAATTACGTCAGCACCAAGCTGGTGCTGAACTTGCATCGAGAATTCTGGCGTAAACCGGTGCATAGTGCCATCTAGGTGAGATTTAAATGTGACACCATCATCATCAACATGAGCTAGTCGGGTTTTGTTTTCAGCAATCACGTCATCTGACTGGACCGTGTCAGTTTCCATGGCCAGAACTTTCTTAAAGCCAGCACCCAAGCTCATAACTTGAAAACCACCGCTGTCGGTGAATGTGGGACCTGACCAGTTCATGAACTTACCTAAGCCACCTGCATCATCGACAATATCTGCGCCGGGTTGGAGGTAAAGGTGATATGCATTTGCAAGCAGCGCCTGGGAACCAAGTTCTTTCATTGATTCAGGCATGACCGATTTAACTGTTGCTTTAGTGCCCACAGGAATAAATGCTGGGGTTTGAATCGGGCCGTGGGGAGTGTTGATAGTTCCAGCTCTAGCGCTACTACTTCGCTCTGGCTTGGTTACGACATCGAAAGAAAATTGCGATTTGGGCACTTGCTAGAGACCGTCTAGGTGATCGGCAATTTTCTTAGCAGCGCCACCAAGCGCTTTATATTCTGCGTCGGTCAGTAGGTCAACAAAATGCTTTCGGACACCTTCAACATGGTCTGGTGCGGCCGCAACTAGCGCCTTCATTCCAGCGTTGGTCAATACAGCCAACTGACCTCGGCGATCGTCTGGGCAGACTTCGCGTGACACCAAACCAGCGGCTTCCATACGATCAATTTGGTGCGAAAGTCGACTTCGAGACAACAAGGTCAAGTTTGCTAAATCGCTCATACGATTTGCTCTGTTTTCACTTTCTGACAGTCGAACCAGGATCTGGTAATCCGTGATGGTTAAGCCATGCTTTTCTTGAAGTTCGCGGCTCAACTGTTCATGTAGAACTGT
Source organism: Actinomycetota bacterium (assembly GCA_947491175.1). Lineage (GTDB taxonomy): Bacteria > Actinomycetota > Actinomycetes > S36-B12 > UBA5976 > UBA5976. The sequence goes on along the minus strand of CANLIF010000022.1, from coordinate 1,327 downwards.
TGAGGCAGTAATCCAGGAACGCCAATGAGCTTGCTGCTCTTTTGTTAGCCAACGGGTCATGTGACCAGTCTATTAGAAGTAATTGAAATGTTAACTACACCGAGGTTAGGATTTCAGCACCATTAGCCGTTACAACTAGCGTGTGCTCGAACTGCGCAGATCTAAGGCGATCTTTAGTGACTACAGTCCAGTCGTCATTCCACATATCCCAAGTATGTGTTCCGAGAGTTAACATCGGTTCAATCGTGAAAGTCATGCCTTCTTTGATTTCGGTATCAAAGTGCTCAGTGTCGTAGTGGGGGATTATCAGGCCCGAGTGAAAGGTTGTGCTGATGCCATGGCCAGTGAAGTCGCGAACTACTCCGTAGTTGAACCTTTTTGCGTAAGACTCAATTACTCGACCAATCACATTTATTGGCCGACCTGGGCGTACCGCCGCAATAGCTCGCTTAAGCGATTCTTCGGTGCGTTCCACAAGCAGGCGAGACTCGTCATCTACGTTGCCGGCCAAAAAAGTAGCGTTTGTGTCACCATGTACGCCATTTAGGTACGCAGTGATGTCTATGTTGCAGATGTCGCCGTCTTGAATCACAGTGGAGTCTGGAATGCCATGGCAGATAACTTCATTGAGACTTGCACATAGCGACTTTGGAAAATCTCGGTAACCCAAAGTTGATGGGTAGGCGTTGTGATCTAGCAAGAATTCATGCCCGATTCGATCCAATTCGTCAGTGGTTACTCCTGGCGCCACGTTTTTGCCAACTTCAGCCAAAGCTTGCGCGGCAATGCGTCCTGCTATGCGCATCTTCTCGATTGTTTCCAGAGATTGCACATCAGAACCAGAGTGTTTCTTGGGCGCCTTTTTGCCAACATATTCTGGACGCACGATCGATGCTGGAACCGGGCGTTCGGGGGAGACAGTCCCAGGGATTAGGTTTCCAACTGGGGCGCTCATGCCTTAATCATAATTAGAGATTTCAAATAACTGTCATCACGGCTATCAGGTGCCAGAATGCACTTATGCAATGGTGGTTTTGTTTAATACATAAAGACGTCGAGGAAAATGAAGGTTGCCCTAATGCTTCCCGACTTGGCCCTTATGACACTCGCGAGCTGGCCGCGGCAACCTTGGAACGAATCAGCAAAAGACAAGAGGAATTAGATACCGAGGAAGATTAATTCTTCCTGCGATCAAAAACTTTTACACAAGGCAAAAACCCCGCTCCCAAAAAGGGAACGGGGTTTTTGATGAAGCAGGGGAAATTTACTTCTTCTTCGCAGCTGGCTTGCGCTTTGCAGCAGCCTTACGCTTCGCAGGAGCCTTCTT
>CANLIF010000021.1 GCA_947491175.1 Actinomycetota bacterium | reverse complement strand
TTCCAAGACTTGGCATTTGGTTGGTACTCTCCTGGTTTCCCAGTCGAGTAACTGCAGGAACGGTATTTGTAATCTGACACGTTTGAGTTTGCCGGAAGCGCATGGCTAGATGAAACGGAACTAAAGCTGGTTACAGCCATTAAGAGCAGGAAGAAAAACGATTTTTTCATGTATTTCCTTGTTAGCGAAATTTCCTGGTGGCTCCCCCGATTGGACTCGAACCAATAACCACTCGATTAACAGTCGAGTGCTCTGCCAATTGAGCTACAGGGGATTAACTAGCCAATCTTAACAAAATGCAGTCGATGTGGCGAAACGCCCTAGATTCCAAACGTTGAGCGAAGTTCCACGACTGCCTTCGCAATTTCTATTTGTCCGATCTGCGTTTGGCTTGCGGCCAGATCGTCAGCAATTGCACTCCAGTAGACATTAGTTTCGTCCTTACGTGCCACGAATCTAACCTTGCCAGCATTGGGTAATTCGAATACCCGATCCACTAAAACCGCTGATGTCACCCGATCTCGGACAGCTCGCGGTAACTGACTTGCCTCATCCAAAATCCAGGATCGCGAGGTTGGCGATAAGTCTGTTTGGCCCTGGAATACGACGGTTAACTTAGGTGGTTCCCATTTGGCCTGCACCGAATCGGTCCATGGTGTCACTGTCGTTACTTGATCACTAATTTCTACTAGTGCGTTTTTTGTAGCTGCAATATGGCCACCAGAATGAGTAGCCCAAGCTAACAACCGACCTTCGGGTGCCACTGCTGCCGCTAATTCAGTTGGTATAGCCGGGGTTTGTTTGAACCAACTCACTAGATGTCTCCAATTGCAAAATTGCGCATGTCACGTCGATAGCTTTCCAAGGAAAGTAAGTCAGTTAGCAACCTCGCCTGATCGATTTCATCTGTGCCATCCTCAGCTCGGCTGAGCGCTGCTTTAATTTCAGCCACTCGCCTGCCCGCGTCCATTTCTAAAATTCTGGCTAATACTGCTTGGACATATCTCTCGTCAGGTGTGTCATTTGGCAGCGGCTCAACAGCCATAGCCCGAACATGAGATTTGATTTCATCATCTGGAGCTTGCTCGAGAACTTTTGTAATCCAAACTTGTGCTGAGTCAAACTCCAAAGGATTACCTGCAGCGACACATGCCGCATAAACTGCTGTCGCAGCCGGCACGGTAAAAACGCTTTCTTCAAGTGATTCAAACCAAGACCCAACCAGATGCGGTGTTTGCAAAACGCACTTTAAAGCTTCTCGCTCTACATGCGCGGCCTGAGATACCGCTGTACTTTGCGCGCGTGATTGTTGCGGCGCCGTTTTCTTGCCAGCGGAATTCATTTCACTTCGGATTGTGGCGTCATCCATGCCCAGCCAACCAGCCACCGTGCGAATGTACTCTGGGCGCAGCGCGGTGTCCTTAATACCTGCTAGCACTGGAGCGACTGCGCGCATTGCAGCAACTCGACCTTCGGCAGTATCAAGGTCAAACTCTGCGACAGCTGATCGCATCACAAATTCAAACAATGGAATCTTGGTTGCTATCAAGTTCTTCACTGCGTCATCACCGTGTTTTAACCGCAGGTCACAAGGATCCAAGCCATGCGGCTCGATAGCTACAAAAGTTGATGCGACAAATTTTTGATCCTCACCAAATGCTTTAAGGGCAGCCTTTCGACCAGCCGCGTCACCATCAAAAGTAAAAACAACCTCAGCATGTTTAGTGTCGTCGTCCATAAGAATTCGCCGAAGCATTTTTACGTGATCTGCGCCAAATGCCGTGCCACAAGTTGCAACTGCAGTTGTAATGCCAGCTAAGTGACATGCCATTACGTCGGTATATCCTTCGACAACAACGGCCTGCTGTTGTTTCGCCATATCTCGACGAGCTAAATCAATTCCATAAAGAACTTGAGATTTTCGATAAATCGGAGTCTCTGGGGTATTCAAGTACTTTGGGCCTTGATCTGCTTCAGTAAGTTTGCGAGCACCAAATCCGATTGTGTCCGCGCTGGAATCGCGAATTGGCCACATGACCCGATCCCGGAATCGATCGTAAGCGCCGCGTTGGCCAGAAACTGCCAACCCAGCAGTAATCATTTCCTCTTCAGAAAATCCTTTGCTGCGTAATTCATTGCGCAAGCCATCCCAGCCTGATGGTGAATAACCAACACCGAAAAGATCCCACGACGCTTGATCAAAACCACGTTCGGTTAAAAAGGTTCTGGCATGCGCAGCTTCTGGAGTCAATAGTTGCGCTTTGTAAAATGCACCAGCAAATTTATGGGCTTCGATCAACCGAGCTCGCTGACCCTGTTGGCCTGCCGAGGCACTGTTACCTTCTTCGTAACGCAGCACAATTCCGTATTTAACTGCCAGCTTCTCTACTGCTTCAGTAAATGAAAGCGCATCAATTTTTCGGACAAAAGTAATAACGTCGCCGCCTTCACCACAGGAAAAGCAGTGATACAGGCCCTTACTCGGCGTTACGTGAAACGAAGGTGAACGTTCATCGTGAAATGGGCAAAGTCCCTTGTAGCTGCCACCGCCAGCGGCTTTGAGAGTTACAGTTTCGCGAACAATCTCGTCGATTCGGGCTCGCTCGCGAACTGAGGTTACGTCCTCTTCGCGAATTTTTCCTGCCACGTCACCTATGTTACGTGCAGGTGCGTTGGTGCCACTGCACAAGGCTTACGTCTGTGAGGGCTGCTACTTGGTCAATAACTACGCGGAATTTTGCTGAAGCAGAACTGGCCTCTAACCAAAGCTCGGTATGAAAACGGTCCAGACGCAATTCTGGGTCCTGGTTCAGAAACTCAACTAAGTCTTGGATCTGTTGACGTTGCCTGGCATACATCTCATCGGCACCGGCTCGGTTCATCACAAATGTTGCAGCTAATGCCTTGAGCGCTGTTACTTCATAACGCGCGTCATCTGGAACCAACAACGAGGCGTCATATCTAGTTAGTGCCCGCTGGCCATATTCAGCCTGAGTGGCCTGTTGAGCTGCGATACAAAAGCGACCAATCAAAGTGCTTGTCAGGTTCTTTAATTCCGCCAAGGACCGCATGGTCCCATCAAATGATGCTGGCCAACTTGGAAGTGAGCTAACTCGAATCAATGCCGCATCAAGTTCGTTTTTTGCAAAGTCCGCTCCGTACCATTTCTGCGCGACTTCGACGACTTCACTGCGGCCCGTACTTGATTTCAAAATAGCAATGTTTACATGTCCAGCGAAGATTGCATCTTCAACATCATGCACACAATAAGAAACGTCATCTGACCAATCCATAACTTGCGCCTCAAAACATGAGGTTGTGCCAGTGGCGCCCTCGCGTACCCACGCAAAAACATCTGCATCGTCGTCATAGACACCGAATTTAACTTCGCCCAATTGTTTAGTCCAGGGATACTTGGACGCTGCATCTAATGTTGCTCGCGTTAAATTAAGCCCAATTGTTTTACCTGGACGTGGACCTGATTTCGGACTTACTGCTTTTGGTTCTAATCGAGTTAGTAGTCGGAAAGATTGGGCATTACCTTCAAAGCCACCAATCTCGGTTGCCAGTTCATTCAGCGCAGTTTCGCCGTTATGCCCAAATGGTGGATGACCTAAGTCATGTGACAAGCACGCAGTGTCAACCAAATCAGGATCGCAACCTAGGGCTGCGCCAAGTTCGCGTCCAACTTGGGCAACTTCCAATGAATGAGTTAAGCGAGTTCTTGGAAAGTCTTCTTGACCCGCTTCCATTACTTGAGTTTTTACACCAAGTCTTCGCAGCGCTGAACTATGCATAACTCTGGCACGATCTCTAGCAAACTCCGTGCGCTCCACACTTTTATTTGGTTCATTTACCCAGCGCTTGGAATCAAATTCAGAATAGTTGCCAATCATTTATCCACCACTGACTGCGAGCTCAGCTTCACGTACTGTTTCAACTTCAGTTTGCGACATACTTTGCGAGTTAAGCCAACCATCTGGCAAATTTACTCGGCGATCTGGAGTTGTCCGGCCACGAGGAAGTTTTGCAAGTTCTTCATCTAAAATCTGATCACGATTGATTGTGCTTAACAAATCATCAAATTCATTGAGGCTAGAAATTAACGACAATGCGCCACGGGTTTCACTGCCAGCAACTACGCCCTTTAAATACCAAGCCATGTGCTTGCGCATTTCTTGGCAGCCACGGAATTCATCGCCATGCATCTGCACTAGCAAATCCGCATGTCGGCGCATTAAATCGACAATGATTCCAGCACTTGGTTCAGCTGGAACAGGTTTACCTGCAAAAGATGCGCGAATTTGGCCAAATAGCCACGGCCGACCAAGGCAGCCTCTGCCAACTACAACTCCCCGAGCTCCAGTTTCATCCAACATCCGCTGTGCATCAGCTGCTGACCATATGTCACCATTTCCTAGCACTGGAGTGTTTGGAATGTGTTCAACTAATCTCGCGATTGTGGTCCAGTCCGCTTTGCCACCGTAGTACTGAGCTGCAGTTCTACCGTGAAGCGCAACCCAAGTAACCCCAGCTTGCGATGCGATTTTTCCAGCATCTAGATAAGTTATGTGATCGGCGTCAATTCCAACCCGCATCTTTACCGTGACTGGTACTTTGCCTTGCGCATTCTTAACTGCTGCGTTCACAATGCTGGAAAACAAGTCACGCTTCCAAGGCAATGCGCTACCGCCACCTTTACGAGTTACTTTTGGTACCGGGCAGCCAAAATTTAAATCAATATGATCTGCCATATCTTCATCGACAAGCATCTTTACGGCAGCGCCAACAATTTCTGGATCAACACCATAGAGCTGAGCGCTCCTGGTTTTCTCATCTGAATCAAAAGTAACCAGATCCAAGGTCTCTGGGTGACGCATGAGTAATGCCTGTGAAGTTGTCATCTCGGCAACGTAGACCGTGTGATCCACATCTACTTGGCCAGCAGAGTTACGAATTTCGGTTGAAGCCTCACGACAGACTCTGCGGAATGCCCGATTCGTCACTCCCGCCATTGGCGCAAGTTCGATAACTGGATCAGTGGCTAATAAATCTGCAAACATCAGCAGCCGATGAGGCGAGAGCCTAACCATGACACAACAGAATCAAGCCCAACTCGCTCTTGTTCCATGGTGTCTCGATCGCGAATTGTTACTGCGTTGTCTTCAAGAGTTTCAAAGTCAACTGTGATGCAATATGGCGTTCCAATTTCATCTTGGCGACGGTAACGGCGGCCAATTGCGCCAGCATCATCGAACTCAATGTTCCAATTCTTACGAAGCTCAGTTGCCAAATCTTTTGCCTTAGGACTTAAGTCCGCATTTCGCGAAAGCGGCAAAATTGCTGCCTTTACTGGAGCCAGGCGCTTATCAAAGCGCATTACTACTCGCTTATCTACGCCACCCTTAGTGTTGGGAGCTTCATCTTCGTCGTAAGCCTCAAGCATAAATGCTAGAACTGCGCGAGTTAATCCAGCTGCTGGCTCAATAACGTATGGCACATATTTTTCGCCTGATTCCTGATCAAAGAATGACAAGTCTTTGCCGGATGCTTCCATGTGGGCCTTTAAGTCAAAGTCGGTGCGGTTTGCAATGCCTTCAAGTTCGGCAAATTCGCTGCCACCAAACTGGAATCGGTATTCGATGTCTGTTGTTCGCTTGGAGTAATGCGAAAGCTTTTCTTTTGGATGTTCAAATCGTCGCAAATTGTCAGTTGAAAGACCAAGGTCTAGGTACCAGTTCCAACGCTCTTCAAGCCAATACTCATGCCACTGCTCATCTGTACCAGGTGGGACAAAGAATTCCATTTCCATCTGTTCGAATTCGCGAGTTCGGAAAATGAAATTGCCAGGAGTGATTTCATTGCGAAATGATTTTCCGGTTTGCCCAATTCCAAACGGTGGTTTTTTGCGAGATGATGCTGCAACGTTTGCATAGTTTGTGAAAATACCTTGGGCAGTTTCTGGGCGAAGGTAATGCAGTGAATTTTCATCAATAACAGGACCAAGGTTTGTTGAAAGCATGCCATTGAACATTTTTGGCTCGGTGAATTCACCTTTGGTGCCGCAGTTTGGGCAAGGAACTCCAGCCAGTCCACCTTCTGGAGCTCGGCCTTTGCGTTCTTCGAACTCTTCAAGCAAGTGATCTTCCCGAAATCGCTTATGGCATGAGGTGCACTCGGTGAGTGGATCAGTGAAAGTTGCAAGGTGTCCGGATGCGGCCCAAACCTGTGGCGCCAAGATAACTGCAGAATCAATACCTACAACGTCTTCTCGGGATTGAACCACCGCTTTCCACCACTGGCGACGGACGTTTTCTTTGAGCTCAACACCCAGCGGTCCATAATCCCAGGCAGACCTAGACCCGCCGTAAATTTCGCTACTTGGGAATACAAATCCCCGACGTTTGGACAGATTTACTACAGCATCTACGCGATCCATGAAACTCAACATCCGATAAGGCTTTCCGACTGGTTGCCGGAAGCAGGAAACCCCATTCTATCGAGTTTAATTCGGACTTGAAATGATGAAATGCTTTGGTTTGGCGCTAATTTACTTCGTAATGTCGAGTCAGCGAACTGGGCGTGGGCGGTGAAACTACAGCGTGAATCGTGTCATAGACCGCAAGTAAATGGGGCACGACTGATTTTGGGCAAACTGGAACCACTAGCGTTGCCGAGTTTACGGATGCACCCCGGAGCATCGCGCCGATTGCCATCGCAGTGCTGCCCGATTCAACGCCATCATCAATTACCGCCACATTTAAACCGGCTAAGCCTTCAAGCCTTGGGATTGACACCGTGGCGCTGGTTCGGATGATGTTTAGATCACGCATTGGCAAAGTCATTTCCGTTGCAAATGACAATGCAATTTCAACGGCTGCCGGTAAGACCACAACGATTACGTCATGCTCCAAAATTTGAGCTTTGAAGGTTTCCAGCATTTTCTGCCCAGCATCGGCTCTATCAATGAAGTCAAACTTCGTCATTAACGCTCGACTCATACTCTGTTACTGATTCGGCATTGAATTCCATGAGCATCTCAAAAGCTGTTGGTTCATCCCGCATATTTGCTAAAAACGGCCAGACTCCAACTTTTGCTTCCATTGAACCAAGCGCTCGTCGATAGGAACCGACATCTAGCCAATCTGTTTTTACTAAATATCTTTCTGCAGTATCTGCGTTATGAAAAACGCTGCCAGAAACAAATCCGCTTCTAGCTTGCAAAACATTCAGAGCTTGTTTCGCTTCCATTTTCCAAGAAATTGAATCCGCTACATCAAAGGTCCAAACGGCATGGAACGTACCCAGCATGAAACTAGGCGCCGTAGTTAACTGCAGTTGCAGCGATCAAAATTAAAAACACTAAGAATCGAATCAATTTAGATTTTGAATCAAGTAGTGGCCAAGACACATACATGAGCCAGCCAATGAAGACACTTACTACGGTTAAGGCGACACCTGAATATGGTGCCTGCAAAAACAGCCCAAGAAGCATCAAGACTGCAATCAATCCTGGGACGAGAAACTTTGGTAGGCCGTGAATCCGCAACAAGACCGGCGCGCTCAGATCTGTTACTCGCTTTCTTAAAGCTGAATGAGTCACTACTGGGACCGTTGGATTTGGTTTTTTCGGTTTGTTTGCTTGACTCATAACCCAAGTCAAGCACGGGTTAGCCAAAATGTGAGTCAGGCTTATTGACAATGATTCCCATTAAGTTTACTATTGGGAATTGTTCCCATTAAAGGAGTTTTCATGGCTGTTCTAGTCGCATTAGGAACCGTGCTTGCTACCTTCTTGGGCGGATTTCTTGCCCTTCGCGCTCGTAAGCGAATGCACTTAGTTCTTGGCTTAAGTGCTGGACTACTGCTTGGGTTAGTTTCCTTTGATTTGATTCCAGAAGTTTTTGAGCTCAGCACCCTTGAAGTCGGCCACGTTCCAGCAGTTATGGTCATGTTCGTAGTTGGCTTTTTGGCCCTACATATCTTGGAGCGTTATTCAGGAGCCCACGAGCCACACGATTCAAAATACAGCGACACTCATGAACATACCCATAACACAACGGGCGTCATTGCCGCCTCTGCCATGGTGGTTCACGTTTTTCTTGATGGTCTTGCTATTGGTTTAGCGTTTCAGGTCAGCTCATCACTTGGTTGGATTGTTGCGATCGCAGTTTTAGCCCACGCATTTACAGATGGCTTGAATACGGTTTCGATGTTGATCTCTGCCGGTAAGTGGCAGAAAAAGGCAGTTGTGCTTTTGATTGCAGACGCATTTGCTCGTATTGGTGGCGCCTATCTTGGTGCAAGGGTTGTCATTTCTGACAACTTTCTTGGCCTATACCTTGCGCTATTCGCTGGTTTCTTGATTTACCTAGCAACCTCGCACATTTTGCCAGAGGCGCACAGCAGTAAACCTTCTCGAATGACGCTACTAGCTACTGTTGCCGGTGTAGCCATAATGTTTGTAATCGTGACTCTGGTACATGGATAAAGATGGCAACGCAACGTTTAACTAAACAACGCAAGGCCATTACGGTAGCTCTGACATCACAGGAAAACTTTAAGAGCGCCCAAGAAATTCACGCTCTCCTGACAGTTAACGGCGATACGATCGGACTTTCCACGGTGTATCGAAATTTAACTGAGATGTTTGAAGCTCGCGATGTTGACATGATCATTGGAACTGACGGCGAATCTCAATATAGACTTTGTAGCAATAGTCATCATCATCACTTGACCTGCACCGAATGCGGACTTGCCATTGAGATAACGGGTGAAGCCCTGGAAGTTTGGGCAAAACAAGTCGGGATAGACAACGGATTCACCGAAATTGCTCACACACTTGAAATCACTGGGGTCTGCAAAAATTGTCAGAAAAACTAATCTTCTGGCAAAGGATTTGGGATAGCTCCCCCATAACGACGATCCCGCGAGGCATAAATTTCGCAGGCGTGCCACAAGTGGCGGCGATCAAAGTCTGGCCAAAGCGTTGGCAAGAACACAAATTCCGCATAAGCGCTTTGCCAAAGTAAGAAGTTACTTATCCGCTGCTCCCCGCTAGATCTAACAAAAAGATCAACATCTGGCATGTCTGGTTCATCTAAAAACTTCTTAATAGTTTTTTCAGTAACTTTCTTTGGGTCAATTTCACCGTCTGCAACTTGCTGCGCTATTGCTGAGACCGCATCAACAATCTCAGCTCGTCCCCCATAGTTCACACACATAGTCACAGTTAACTTCGAATTCTTTGCGGTGAGCTTCTCGCAAGCTTCAAGTTCTTCAATAACTGATCGCCAAAGTTTCGGGCGCCGGCCTGCCCAACGGATGCGCACTCCCATGTCATTCATTTCGTCACGGCGTCTGCGAATCACATCACGATTGAAGTTCATTAGAAAACGGACTTCCTCCGGTGATCTGCGCCAGTTTTCGGTTGAAAATGCATATGCAGATAACCAATTGACTCCGAGCTCTAACGAGCCATAGATGCAGTCCATCAGACTTGCTTCGCCAGCTTCATGCCCTGCAGTTCGTGGCAGACCGCGCTCCTTGGCCCACCTGCCATTGCCATCCATAACCACTGCAATGTGGTTTGGAATCAACTCGGTTGGAATTGCTGGTGGCTGAACTCCCAAAATATGCGGCGGCGGGTTAAGCAACATGAGCCAATTCTGTCATGTTCAAATTCCATACTTTCAAATGCAATGCATTCAAATTTAGCAAGGTCATGTTGCCTGCCGATCAACTAATGGTAAAGATCTAAGGCCACGCTCTAAGTGCCACTGCACATATGCCGCCACGAGCCCTGAGACTTCGTTTCGATCTTTCGCGATTGAGGCATCAGCCACTTCCCAGTCTCCAGACATAAGTGCCTGCATTAGATCGAAAGATTCTGGCCGAGGTGCAACACTGCCGGGCACGCGATGCTCTACGCAAAGCGCACCACCAGTTGCTACATGGAAAAACGGTTGGGTGCCTGCAATTCCACAAACTACACAGGCATTCAAAGTTGGTGAATACCCAGCCATGGAAAGCGCCCGAAGTAAAAAAGCATCAAGTACCAAGTTGGCTGCATGTTCACCCGATACCAGCGTCCGCAATGCGCCGACTAACAGTAAGTATTGAGATTCTGCCGAGATTGAATCTTCTGGTGTCAGACGATCTGCGGTTTCTAACATGGTTTGTCCAGCGGTCCACAAAGAATAATCCAGTGCTAGATCTTGGCCATATGCATTTAATGATTCGGCTTGCGTGATTATGTCCAGGCTCTTACCTTCAAAAACTAGTAAGTCAACACGGCTAAATGGTTCTAATCGAGCGCCGAACTTGCTTTTGGTTCTGCGTACCCCTTTTGCAACAGCGCGAACTTTTCCTCTCTCGCGAGTAAGTAAAGTGATGATTCGATCTGCTTCACCCAATTTATGTGTGCGCAAAACAATGGCTTCGGCGCGATAACTGGGCATGTGTCTATGGTGTCACGTCAATTGGCCAGGATCTTGTCAGGTAACCTCATTTCATGAGTACTTCAGAGAAAGAGCCAGTAAAAGTGACTGGATTTGATCAGACTTCAATCAAATGGGTCTTTCGCACAATAATTCTTTTTACTGCGGCCGCGTTGTTGGGCTTATGGGTATTTCAACAAAATGTTGGATTCATCCTGCTACTACTACTTGCACTGTTATTTGCAGTTGCTATGGAACCAGCAGTTTCTGCGCTGTCAAAACGTGGCTGGCGCCGAGGCTCGGCAACTGGCGTAACAATGCTGGGTATCACTTTACTTGCAGCGGCCTTTTTAGGACTGTTTGGTGGACTGCTATTCGCCCAAGCTTCATCCTTAATCTCCGATTTGCCAAACTTAGTTACTAACTTAACAAATTGGGTCAATACAACTTTTAGTCAAAACTTGGACCCAGATACTCTCATCAATCAACTAAACGTTCAGCCATCCCAAATTGCTAACTGGGCAAGTAACTTTGCAGGTGGATTTGTTGGAATAGTTTCAGGAATTGTTGGTGGCTTGTTCCAACTACTAACACTTGCCTTGTTTTCATTCTATTTATCAGCGGACGCTCCTCGCCTTAAGCGCCAAATTGGTGCGCTACTGAATCCGAATGCACAAAAAGTTATGGTCACAACCTGGGACATCACGGTAAAGAAAACTGGCGGATTTGTCGTTTCAAAATTATTACTTGCACTTGCCTCGACTACTGCGCACTCTATTTTCTTCGCTGCGATTGGACTGCCCTACTGGCTGCCATTGGGTTTAATCACCGGTGTCACAAGTCAGTTCATCCCAACCGTTGGAACTTTCATTGGTATTTCAATTCCGGTGCTATTTGCTGTGTTCAACAACCCAATGGATGCAGTATTCATAATTATTTTTGCTTCGGTTTATCAGCAGATTGAAAACTATTTATTTTCACCAAAACTCAGCAAAATTACGATGGATATTCATCCCGCGATTGCATTTGGTTCGGTAATTGTCTTTGCAAATCTATTTGGCGCCATTGGAGCAATTGTCGCCGTTCCGATAGCTGCAGCCTTAGTTGCGCTACTAGACACTTATAGCAAGCGTTATGAATTGATTCCTGAGCTGGTCGAAAATTTTCAAAGTTCAAGTGAAAGCTAGAAACCAAGTCTGGAAAGCTGCTTAGGATCGCGTTGCCAATCTTTAGCGATCTTGACTCGGATGTCTAGATAAACCGGAACACCCAGCATTTTGCTAATTGCAATTCGAGCTTCAGTTCCAACTTCTTTTAATCGAGCGCCACCCTTGCCAATCACAATGTGCTTTTGGCTTTCCCGCTCCACATAAATCAAGGCATAAATATCCATTAGTGGCTTATCTTCAGGTCGGTCAGCCCGCATCGCCATCTCGTCAATTACAACTGCGATTGAGTGCGGCAATTCATCATGCACACCTTCGAGAGCCGATTCGCGAATTAATTCTGCAATCATGATTAGCTCTGGCTCATCTGTGAGTTCGCCATCTGGATAAAGTATCTGACCTTCCGGCAGCATGGCCATTAAAAGATTGCTCAACAAATCGACCTGATTGTCTGCAACTGCAGAAACTGGAACAAGTTCAGCCCAGTCAATTCCAAGTTCTTGGCCAAGTTTTTGGACTGCCAGTAACTGCTCGCCTACTGCTTGCTTATCTGTCGTATCAATTTTGGTAACTACCGCGACTTTTTTAACACGCGGTATTGCAGCGATTTGTTCGGCAATGAACCTGTCACCTGGGCCAATTGCTTCATTAGCTGGAAAGCACATGACAACGACATCGACTTCAGACCAAGTATCTGCAACTAAGGCATTTAGTCGTTCGCCAAGTAAGGTCTTTGGCTTATGAACACCAGGAGTATCGATCAAAATTAATTGACCGTCAGCGTTGGTTACGATGCCACGAATTGTGTGTCGAGTGGTTTGTGGTCGATCCGAGGTAATTGCAACCTTTTGTCCGACCATGGCATTAGTCAGTGTTGACTTACCAACATTTGGACGACCCACTATGCAGGTAAAGCCACTACGCATTTGCAGTCTCCAAAGATTTTTTAGTCGGGGTTCGTGATTCAACGATACCCAGCAGAGCAAGCGCTGCAATAATAACGGCGCAGCCTACCCAGCCTCGAAAGTTCATGGCCTCGCCCAAAATGAATACTCCCATTAAAGTAGCCAGAACCGGCTCAGCCAAAGTCAAAGTTGAAACTGTACCTGGGCTCAAGTGCGTTAAACCATTACCAAATAAAATATAACCAAGCGCGGTTGTTGCCAGTCCGATGTACAGCACAAAACCAACTAAAAGTGCACTATTCACCCAAGCGCTAGTAACTAAAACGATTGGTAGCGATAAAACTGCTCCAATTCCAAAAGCAGCGCCCAGAACTTCGGCGCCAGTCACCTCATGAGTTCGAGTCAGCTTAACTCCAAAGACGGTAAAGATGGCATACATAACGCCAGAGACAAATACTGCAAAGAATCCCAAGTTGTCTCTCGTTTCGCTGACGCCAGTAATCAGAACCAAACCAGTTACACCCATAAGAGTCGAAACTGCCCAAATACCTGAAGGCTTTCCCGTTCCTACTACCCAGCCAAGTAAGCCAGCAAAAAATGGAGCTGTTGCTAGTGCGCCAAGAGTTCCCATAGCAACACCAATACGCACAGCTCCGATGAAGAATGAAATTTGAAATAAAAGCACGGCTAATGCCATTACCCAAATAATTGGAAGTTTGATTAGCTTTCGTAAACCTAAAGTTCCGTATCGAATTGCAACATACGCTGCTAATCCAATGCCGCCGAGGAATACTCGCCAAGCACCAACCGAAACGCTGCTTCCTGGAAAGTCCAAGTAAGCCCTCGCTGTTCCGCTGGTGCTGAACAAAACACAAGCGAGTAACACCGAAACAACTGCTAGTTGTCGACCATTATTCGGGGTTTCCTGTCTTGCCCTTGAGTCGACACCCAAAGTCGTCAAGTTAATCGCGAATCAACGGAAGTACCAGCTTCACTGGTTAGGTAAACCGGAACACCAACGCCAGCAAGTACCCGGACTAGTTCAACATCAGA
>CANLIF010000020.1 GCA_947491175.1 Actinomycetota bacterium | reverse complement strand
TAGGCGTCAGCTTTGTCAGACAAAATGGCACCAACTTTTGCGCCAACTGATCCCATGGGAATTATTTCCACACGACCTCGCTCTGGAAAAGTTTCTTCAAGCTGCTTAATAACTGCATCGATCTCGCGAGGCGGTCGGCTGCGCGATACCAAAATTCGTATCGGTAAACCATTTGGGTGATAGCGCTGGACTGGTTCGTCCATTGACCAAAGTTCATTGCGAGCCGGGACTGCCACGCTGGCGGCGCAAATTTGACTCGGTGATTGTGAGCCAGCCTGCCAAAGCGCAATGTGAACTGCGAAATCATCGCCACCGCTTGAGTATTGGGCAGTGCCATCAAGTGGATCAATGATCCAAACCCGCTCGACATTTAGCCGAGCTACCTCTAAATCGCCCTCTTCACTTAACACAACATCATCAGGGCGATGCGTTGCAAACTGCTCCATAAGGTAATCGTGTGCCACTCGATCACCTTCACTACCGAGAACTTCCTGCGCTATAGCGGATTGAGTTTCATCTTCACCGCTTTGCAAACTTGCAGCATGGTTTCTCAACCCAACTAGTAAAGTTCCAGTTTCGCGAGCAAGTTTACGAGCTAACTCATGATCGTTCATGAGTTATACAGATTCTGGGTTTCAATTAATCCTTTGGTGATTAGGGTCGAAACTGCTTCACAACCTTGAAATTTTAGAATTGCAACTTCGGCACTCTCAGCGCTGGCAAAGTTATGTAACACAAAATCTGCTGGGTCTTGTTGTCCTGGTGGCCGTCCAATGCCTAGGCGAATTCGGAACCAGTCTCCGCCAACCAGCGCAGATCTGATTGACTTCAAACCGTTGTGACCATTGTCGCCACCGCCAAGTTTTACTCGGATCGTAGCAAGTGGAATATCTAACTCATCGTGCAACACGATGATTTGCTCTGGGGCAACTTTATAAAATTTTGCTAACGCCTTTACTGGGCCACCTGATTCATTCATGTATGAAAGTGGCTTAGCTAAAACGACTTGGGCTCCACTAATTCGGGTTTCGCAAACCTCAGCAAGTGCCCGCTTATGTCTGGTTAACTTTTCAGAATTTTGAGAAACAAGTTCATCAATGACCATTGCACCGATGTTGTGACGTGTAGATGCGTAAGTGGGACCCGGGTTACCGAGTCCCACCACAAGCCACGCACCGTTATCTGACACGGTCTTACTCTGCGGGTGCCTCTGCAGGTGCATCACTGCTGGCGTTATCGTTACTGCCAGAATCTGCTCCTGCAACAGCTGCAGATGCACTACTTGCAGCATCAGCGTCAGCACGTGCTGAAGCCTTAGATTCTGCCAATGCAATTGCTGCAGCCGAGTCTGCTTCTTGACGCGCATGTGTTTCAGCAGCTTCACGTGCCAACGATGCAGCCTCAGTAGCTGTTACGTAAACCAAATCAACGTGTTCGATACCGCGGGTTACTGGATCAATCTGGAGATCACGAGGTGCCACGGTTTCGGTCTTACCGTTAAGAACAATTTCAAGTGAGGTTACTTTCTTGCGAAGTGTAAGTCTCAAGGTATGTGCATCCAGGGCAATGTGGATTGGAGCAAGTCCGTGCCCATAAACCACTGCCGGAATTTTGCCGTCACGGCGAAGGCGACGTGCTGCGCCCTTACCAAAATCTGAACGGGCTTCTGCGACTAATGCGTCACTCATTTGTTTCTCCTCGTACTAGGTCAGTTATGAATAGCTCCACAACGGACCTTCGTCGATTACGGCTTTTTAAGGCCCTCGCCGAGGAGCCTTCTTAGATTAGCCCAAGTCCAGACCCAAGACCAAAACGCGTTAGTTTACTTAGCCTTAAAAGAGCGAATTTATAAGAAATTCTTAGACTCCAACGTGGTCAAACAAACTTGCAACTGAACCTTCATCAAATACTTCTTTGATCGCACGAGCTAGTAAAGGTGCAATCGGCAGGATTGTCAGGTTTGAGAATTGATTTTCAGGTGGAATCGGAAGCGTGTCAGTTACGATCACTTCCCGAATCCCAGAATCCTGAAGCCGCTGGGCTGCAGGTGACGAGAAAATTCCATGAGTCGCGGTAACTATTACATCGGATGCGCCATTTTCAAACAATGCTTCAGACGCCTTAACGATGGTGCCACCAGTATCGATCATGTCGTCAACGACGATGCAGATTCGACCCTTAACATCACCCACAACTTCAAGTACTTTGGCTTCGTTGGGGACATCTGGATCGCGACGCTTGTGCATGATGGCAAGTGGCGCACTCAAAATATCTGTCCAGCGTTCAGCTACGCGCACCCGACCAGCATCAGGTGAAACAACGGTGATTTTGTCGCGAGCTACGGTGCGACCTACGTGAGCCGCAAGAATTGGGAGTGCGAATAAGTGGTCAACCGGCCCATCAAAGAATCCTTGGATCTGCGCAGTGTGAAGATCCACGCTCATCAAACGATCAGCGCCCGCAGTAGCAAAAAGATCAGCCATCAAGCGTGCCGAGATTGGCTCACGGCCAGCATGCTTTTTGTCTTGGCGGGCATAGCCATAAAACGGGGCGACGACTGTAATTCGTTTCGCAGAAGCACGCTTTAAGGCATCGACCATAAGTAAATGCTCCATGATCCATTCGTTAACTGGAGCAGTGTGTGTCTGTAATACAAAGACATCACAACCGCGGATGGATTCTTCGAAACGCACAAAGATTTCACCATTTGCAAAGTTGTAAGCGCGAGTTGGAACAAGTTCAGTGCCAAGGTGATCGGCAACGGCTTGCGCAAGCTCAGGATGTGACCGGCCTGCAATAAGAACCATACGCTTTGCATTACTTTGCGTGATGCCAGTCATCTCTTGTCCTTTACTTGGAGTTCTTATGGGTTGAGTCTGCCAGTGCTGCCTTAGCCGAGTCGCTACCGGGTCTACGTCGAAGCACCCAGTCAACAACATTGCGCTGACGCGCCCGGCCTATGGCCATAGATCCAGCTGGAACATCTTCGGTAATAACTGAACCCGCAGCGGTGTATGCCCCGTCACCAATCACAAGCGGGGCTACCAACATAGTGTCGCTACCAATCCGAACATGACTGCCAACATGAGTGTGATGCTTTTCTTGGCCGTCGTAATTTACAAACACTGTCGCGGCGCCGATGTTGGTGCCTTCGCCGATGGTGGCATCTCCCACATAGGAAAGGTGTGGCACTTTGGCATTGACACCAAGGTTGGCATTCTTCATCTCTACGAAACCACCTGCTTTAGCGCCCGCGCCAAGAACCGTGCCTGGACGCAAGTAAGTGTAAGGACCAACATTTGCGCCTTGCCCAATCACTGCGCCATTTGAAGTGGTTCGAACCACCGTCGCGCAACAGTCAGCAACCGTGTCGTGCAATGAACAATCTGGGCCAATCGTTGCACCACCACGAATGACGCTCAAACCAGTGATCGAAACATTTGGCAAAATCGTTACGTCAGATTCAAGTACTACAGTGCGATCAATCCATACTGAATTTGGATCCACCATAGTGACACCTGCCAGCATCCATTCATTGTTAATGCGGTTTCGCAAAATCGTACCCGCGTCAGCAAGTTGGCGGCGGTCGTTTACACCAAGAATGTTTTCTTCCAAAGTTGCAATGGCAGCCACTTCATGACCACCGCTGCGCAAGATACCAAGAGCGTCCGTTAAATACTGTTCGCCTTGCTTGTTCTCGGTAGTCAACTTTGCAAGACTTTCGCGCAACAATTTTGCATCGAAGGCGTAGACCCCAGAATTAACTTCAGTTATCAAAAGTTCGGTTTCGGATGCATCTCGGTGTTCAACGATTTTTTCAAAGCTTTCATTTGAGTTTCTAACTATCCGGCCATAACCAGTTGCGTCAGCTAAATGAGCAGTTAATACCACTGCAGATTTTCCAACTAAAGCATCCAAAGTAAGTTGCATATCCGATGTTGTAAGAAGTGGGGTATCTCCGGCCAGAACTAATACTGGGCCAGACAGTTCGCCAAGTGCATCAAGTGCAATCTTGGCTGCATGGCCAGTTCCATGTTGCTCGCTTTGTACTGCGGTGATTACGGCTGGATAAGTCTTCGCTAGATGCTCTTGCACCTGATCCCCACCATGACCAATGATTACTAAAGTCTGTTCAGGATTTAACGCGGATGCAGCATGAAGCACGTGATCCAACAAAGTAAGTCCCAAGACTTCGTGAAGAACTTTAGGTTTGGTGGATTTCATTCGAGTGCCAGCACCAGCGGCTAGGACAATAACTGCTGCGGGCTTTGAAGTTTGCGCACCCGTTGGTTTCACATACCTAGTTTAGTGTTTAGAACTCGGCTCCCGGACGTGGATTCGAACCACGATAAGCACCTCCAAAGAGTGCTGTCCTGCCATTAGACGATCCGGGAATAAAGGCCTTGGCCTGCCTGCAAATCTTAATCGCCAATGGGCAAGAATCCCAAAACGAATAGGGTTTTTCGCGCGCCAGTGATCATTTGCGCAAACGCCCGGGACTAATTGCGCAAGCGGTATCCTAAAAGCGAGTTGATTTCACCAAGTCAGGCAAGTTCAGTGGCTAGTCTGCGAGTTATACCTAAATCACCTTTTTATCCAAGCAAGTGAGTAAATCAGACAAAGGAAATTCCGTGGCAATTACACACGATCATGAAGGCGACCTGGATTTATCCGGGCGTGCCCGCGTGTCTGATGCCGACCGAGTTCGAATGACTGGTCATGAACGTCGGGCACAGCTTGTTGAAGTGGGCCGAATGCTGTTTGCCGAAAAAGGTTTTGAATCTGTAACAGTTGAAGAAATCGCAAACACTGCCAACGTTTCAAAGCCTGTCGTTTACGAACACTTCGGATCTAAAGATGGTCTATATGCAGTAGTTGTTGACCGCGAAATGACTTATCTTCTTAATTCAATTACCAAAGCATTGACTGCAGTACATCCCCGCTTGCTTTTGGAACAAACGGCAGCTGCGCTATTTGATTACATCGAATCAAACACTGATGGTTTCCGAATTTTGTTACGTGACTCTCCGGCCGCCTCATCATCTGCGACCGCAACCGGAAGCTTTGCATCGCTTCTTTCTGACGTGGCACAACGAGTTGAGGAATTGCTTTCCAAAGAATTCAAATTACGAGGCTTCCCGTTTCAAATGGCTCCAATGTATGCGCATATGTTCGTAGGAATGGTTGCGTTAACTGGACAATGGTGGCTGGATGAACGTGATACTCCAAAAGACGAAGTTATTGCACACCTGGTAAATCTGGTTTGGAATGGCGCAGTTGGTCTTGAAATTAATCCAAGATTAATTAGTCGCAGAATTGAAAACTAGTTTTTTAGATTTCTAAGCCAGCGGATTCTTCGTCAAATGGCAAAACGATATCCCGCAACACACTCGCTAATTTTTCTCGATCTGCTTTTGAAACGACAGCAAGTAATGATTTCTCACGGACTAACAATTCTTCAAGTGCCCGATCAACTGCAGACTTACCCGATTGAGTTAGCTGCACTAAGACGCCGCGTCCATCTGTTGGATCAGGCATGCGAGCAACCAGATTCTTTAGTTCGAGTCGGTCAATTCGATTAGTCATAGTTCCACTGGTGACTAAGTTTTGTGAAATCAATGCAGACGGTGTGAGTGCGTACGGTTTGCCGTTTCTGCGCAATGCAGCAAGTACATCAAATTCACCTGGCTCTAAGTCATTGGCTGCGAAAGCTTCACGTCTAGCGATATCAAGGTGTCGCGCAAGTCGCGATACTCGGCTTAATACTTGCAGCGGGGCAACATCTAGATCTGGCCGTTCTTGTTGCCAAGCATCGACGATACGGTCGACTTCATCTGATGTGCTCACCTAAGAGAGTCTAGGAGACTATCTTGATGTCGAGATAACTCGCGCGCCATGAACTGGCCCATGGGTATGCAAAACATCATCAACTAAGCCTGAAGCTTTAAGTGCAACGACTAAATCTATCGCACTGGATTCATCGCGGACCAAGAATGCGCACGTTGGTCCACTGCCGGAAACTAGTGCGCCCAAGGCACCCGAGTCAATTCCTTGTTCCAAAACTCGACCTAATTGCGGACGTGATGTGATCGCAGCCAACTGCAAGTCGTTATGCAGTAATCGACCAAGAGCTGGTGCGTCACCTCGCGCCAAAGCACTTAATAACTCAGTTGGGACTTCGGGTTCAACTTCAAATTCCAAACCACGTAGTTCATCTGTTTTTTCATAAATCTTTGCCGTTTCTAAACCATCATCAAATATTGCAAACACCCAATGGAAATTTCCACGAATCATGACAGGTGAAAGCACGTCGCCACGGCCAATACCTAGCGCGCAGCCACCATGCAACATAAATGGCACATCGGAACCTAGCGTTGCGGCCATAGCGTCGAGTTGATCGCGTGGAATTCCGGCATTCCAATATGCATCGCAAGCTAAAAGCGTGGCTGCTGCATCTGCGCTGCCACCAGCCATACCGGCAGCAATTGGAATGGCTTTATCGATTTGAATTTGAATATTTGGCAGTTCACCACAGGCGCGAGCTACCAGCTCGGCGGCCTGCCAAGCCAAATTGGTGTGATCCGTTGGAATTCGACCTGCAAATGACCCAAGTCCACTGATGGTTAGCGAATCTGCAGCCGAGATGGTTACCTCATCGTAAATACCAACAGCTTGAAAAATTGTGGCCAGTTCGTGGTAACCAGAAAACTCTCGTGGGCCTACCCCAAGGTAAACGTTCACCTTGCCTGGAACTCTGACTGTTACAGATTTGGTCACGAAATTAGATTACTTTCTTAGCAAGCTGTGCGATAGCCACAAAATCCTGCAAACTCAACTGTTCGCCTCGTAATCCAGAATCAACTCCAGCATCTCGCAAGACATTTTCCACATTTTGTGGTGCTCCAAGGACGCTACCAAGCGCAGTTCTGAGTGTTTTTCGGCGTTGCCCAAAGGCCGCGTCAACAATCGCAAATGTTAGTTCGCGAAGTTCTGGATCAATTCCACGATCTTTGCGGACCAGGCGCACTAATCCCGAATCAACGTTTGGTGCTGGCCAAAAAACGTTTCGGCCCACTGAGCCGGCTTTGGTAACTTCGCCGTACCAAGCCATTTTGACGCTGGGAACTCCATAAATTTTGCTGCCTGGTCCAGCTGCCATTCGATCAGCAACTTCTGCCTGCACCATGACCAGAATTTCTTGTAGCGATGGGAAGGTCTCCAAGAAGTGCAAGACCACTGGAACCGAAACGTTGTATGGCAGGTTTGCAACTAAGTGTGTTGGGTTTAATGGCAACTCATTAATTCGCATCGCATCTGCGTTAATCACAGTTAAGTTATCTTTTAAATTTGGTGCATGCATAGCAATAGTTGCTGGGAGTGCACCTGCTAAAACTGGATCGATTTCAACCGCAAGTACTTTGGCAACCTTTGGAAGTAATGCCAAAGTGAGTGACCCAAGTCCTGGACCAATTTCAACAACGACATCGGTTTCACAAACATGAGCTTGGGTAACAATCCGACGAACAGTGTTGGGATCGATTACAAAGTTTTGTCCCCATTTTTTTGTGGGCATAGAATTTAACGAAGTTGCTAAGGCTCGAATCTCGGTGGCACCGAGCAATGTAGGTTCTGCAGATTCAGGCATCTAGGAAATTTTTAGTACCAGTTGCGAGCGTAAAAGAAATCAAGTGCACCACATGGAGAGTCATAGCGATCCAAGATGTAGTTCGCACCCCATTTGATCTGGGTTGCTGGATTGGTTTTCCAGTCATCGCCATTTGCTGCCATTTTATTACCAGGCAGACTTTGTGGAATTCCGTAAGCACCAGATGTTGGGTTGGTCGCTTTATGATTCCAATTACTCTCTCGGAACCATAAAGTTTCCAGGCAAGAGAATTGCTTATCTCCCCAGCCATACTCTTGATTGATCCAAAGCTTTGCGTATTCTTTGTTGCCAGATTTTGTGCCTGTCTTACCTTCAGCAGTTGTTAGGGCATTTGAGAGGTCAGTTGGATCGCCGGTACCACGAACTACAACTTCTTTGACTGGCTCTTTAGTTATCACTCGACTGATCTCAATGCGGGATATTTCAATTCCTCCAACTATTTTCACTTGATAAGTAATGTCAGCTGAGCCGGTTTTGCCAGGTTGCTCAACAATGTCTCTGCCTACGGCAATGCCCGCGTCTTCGGTCGCCAAAGTAACGTAATCAAGTTTGACCTTTTCCGTGACAACTAAATTGCTTAGTTTGAGATTCTCGAGATTGAAGGTCTCTGACGAATCGCTCGCAAGGGCAACGGCATCAATATATGGCGGGGTTTGTTCGGTGCTGTTAGCCGCCGTAATTCCACCGGTTAGTAAGACTGCAGCTCCCGCCACAATCGCAGATCGCAGCGGTACATTATGAGTTTTTGGGCGCGCATGACGTCCAGGCGCACGATGGCGACCACGTTGTGTCATAACTTCCCCGCTTTGATTCGGCTTGCGAGTTCAATACATTGAACGGCAAACTCCACGGTATCTCGAACCTCCCCCATAAAGGCAAGTTCAGATTTGTCAAAAGGGTCCAAAAACCCTTGCAGCGTTTGAAAAAAGATGTTCACAGATTTCTTGCTCAGATTGCCCTCGAACCTCACATATTGCTCGAACTGTCCAAGGCAGGTTCGTTGACACGTTAGCAAGACCTCGGTTGGGTGCCGGCGTTAAGAATGGTGAGTCAGTTTCGACTAAAAGCAAATGGTCTGGAATCTCAAGTACGGCATTACGGAGTTGCTGGGCATTCTTAAAGGTCACGACCCCAGGTATTGACATGTACCAGCCTGCCTGAGCGCACACCTTTGCCATTTCGGCATCGCCTGAGAAGCAGTGAAATACCACTGTGTCGGGCGCCCCATAAGTCTCTAAAGTTTCAATTACATCTTTATGTGCATCTCGATCGTGAATTACTACTGGCTTTCCAACTTGGCGCGCAATGTCGATATGCGCGCGAAATGAGATGTGCTGCGCTGCAGATTGAGATTCTTCGGTTCGGTAGTAATCCAGGCCAGTTTCACCAATTCCTCGAACTTGCGGCAACTTCGCTAATTCCGCAATTGCCAGTAGCGAATTTTCTAAATCGGGATCGTGCGCGGCCGCATTTGGGTGCAATGCCACAGTTGCCCAAACATCGGGATGCTCTAGGGCAGTCTTCGCAGCCCACCTTGAACTAGCAACATCACATCCGACTTGAATCACTTTTGTAACATTTACTAATTTGGCAACTGCCATTGCTTCGTCAACGTCGGGCAAAACATAATCATCATCAAAGCTGACATCCATATGGCAGTGCGTATCCACCACCGGACTGGCCAATGGCAACGCCAACTTCAATGCACTCACTCCTATACGTTAGCGATGAGTTGGTAATCTAGGCTTGCAACAGGGCAGGTAGTGGGTTGTCCGATTTGATTGCAAGGGCAAATAAGTGAATCGTCGACTTCCAGGGCTTGATGGTCTGCGTGGCATCGCGATTCTGGCTGTGATCATTTATCACGCCGAGGCTTCATTGCTTGTTGGTGGATTCCTCGGCGTGGATGTTTTCTTCGTTTTGTCTGGCTTTCTAATAACTTCACTCTTGATCGAGGAGCTAGCCCGGACAAATAACGTTGATCGGGCACGTTTCTACCTTCGCCGAATTCGCCGATTGATGCCGGCCCTTTTCTTAGTTCTATTTTTTAGTGTTTTGGTATCTGGCCTATTTGTTCTCGATGCCGCTTACCACGTTCGGCGAGACCTTCCATGGGCAATTACCTTTGTACTTAATTGGTCTTACTTATTTTTTGAGCAGTCTTATTTTGTAAACATTTCTCGTCCGCCATTGCTACAACATCTGTGGTCACTATCAATAGAAGAGCAGTTCTACGTGATATGGCCCATCATGTTAATAGGGTTATACAAAATAAAGATCGGAAACATCTCTCCTCGAGTAAAGATCTTTGTCGCATCCGCAGTGCTGGCAATTGCTTCAACTTCTTGGATGATTTACCTTTCGATATCAAATGGTTTTCCAATTCCGAATGACCCAAGTCGTGTCTATTTTGGAACGGACACGCATGCCATGGGATTACTAGTTGGTTGCGCTGCAGCTGCACTCTGGCGTTATGAGAAACTCAATGAGCGGGTAACTCCAGATCGCGCCACTGTGATGAACGCCTTGGGTTTGTTCAGTATTGCTGGCTTGGCATACTTCTTTTTGTTCGTCAACGAACTAAATGAATTTTTGTACCGTGGCGGCTTTTTTGTGCTATCAATTTTGACTGCAACCTTGGTAATTATTGCCGCGCATCCAGGTTTAAAGTTTGGATCTGTACTTGGTAATCCCGTACTTAAGTGGTTTGGAGACCGTTCATATGGGATCTACTTGTGGCACTGGCCAATTTTTGTATTAATGCGTTCTGGCATTGATATCCAATGGCCTGAACCATTCGCAGTTGCAGTCAAGATTGCCATTGTTCTATTTGTTGCCAGTTTGTCGTACCGCTTTGTCGAGATGCCAATCCGAAATGGTGCAATCGGTACTCGGTTGGCTATCTGGCGGGCGGCTGGAGTTCCTCGACCGCAAGTCAAGACGTTAGTGACATCTGCCGTTGCATTCTTAGTATTGTCCGGCAGTCTGGTTGGGATGTATCGAGTTCCAACTCCAGATGCTGGAAACTTTACTGGAATTGGAGGCATCACCGCGATTGATGATGATCCAGTTGCCCGAGTAAAGCCGACAGAAACGCTCGAACCTGACCCACTTATTACTGGTCAGCAGGCTGCTGAAGTTCGTAACGAAATTGAAAGCAAGTTAGCGCCAGTTGTCTTTGGTGATTCGGTTGTCCTAAGTGCTCGAGATAGCCTTCGAAGCGTAATTGGAAAAGTTTCAATTGATGCCGCGGTGAGTCGCCAACCAAAAGTAATTGCGGATCGCATTCGAGCTAGACGTAATGAGCAACGCCTCGGTGCCGCTGTAGTGATCCACATGGGCACAAATGGAATCGTTCAAGAAGCCGACCTAAAGCCAATCCTAGAAGCGCTCAGTGATCGCAATCGTGTTGTTGTTGTGAACGTTCGGGTACCACGCACTTGGATGAACCCAACAAACGAAATGATTTCTTCGCTAGTTACTCAGTATCCAAATGTTCGGTTAGCCAATTGGAACAAAGCATCAAAGGGGCATAAGAATTATTTTGCACCCGATGGTGTACACCTGACTAAAACTGGTGCAGAGGTTTTTGCAAACTTAATCAATGACACGCTCGCGGGGCCTTGACCTGCGAGCCTTAAATAGTTTCTGGCTCTTCAATTCTTGGGAACATAGATTCACTCTTCGTAATCTTTACACCTGGTTTCAATTGCCCCCAAGTTGCTACATCAGCAAATGATTGTCCAACACCTGACTCGGCCGCACCAATGTCACTCCATAGCGCGGCCATACTCTTTGGCATGATCGGTGAATACAAAACCGAAATAGCTCGCAATGTTTCGCAAACTGTATAAAGAATTGTTGCTAGACGCAGTCGACTTTCAGAATCTTCTTTCTTTGCCAAAGTCCAGGGTTCTTGCTCAGTGACATACAGATTTACTGCGTCAATGAATTCTTTGACTGCAACGATGCCGGTCTGGAAATCAAATGCTCGAATCGAAACATCTGCTCGGGCAGAGGTTTTTACTAATAACTCAGTCAAAACTTTTTCGGCCGCAGTGAGTTCGCCGGGCGCCGGAAGTGAGCCATCGAAGTTTTTCACAACCATCGCTTGCACCCGACTTGCCAAGTTACCGAGACCATTAGCTAGCTCGGAGGTATAACGCGCAACTAAATCTTCCCAAGAAAATGATCCATCTTGCCCAAAAATAATCGCCCGCATGAAGTAGTACCGAAATGCATCCGAGCCAATCAAGTCGACGATGCTTTGTGGTGAAATTCCAGTGAGCTTGCTCTTACTCATCTTTTCGCCACCAACTAACAACCAGCCATGCGCAAATACACACTTAGGTAGCGGCAGATCTGCAGCCATCAACATTGCGGGCCAGATCACGGCATGGAAGCGCAAGATATCTTTCCCAACTAAGTGCACATCTGCCGGCCAAGTTTGCGCAAACTTCTTGGCTCCGTCGCTGCCGGGTTCATCACCAAGACCAACTGCGGTTGCGTAGTTAAGTAGTGCATCAAACCAAACGTAAACAACCTGTGCTGAATCCCAAGGGACTTCAATGCCCCAGTCGAATGTGGAACGGGAAATTGATAAATCCTGAAGTCCCGAACGCAAGAACGACATCACTTCGTTGTATGCCGACTCTGGGCGAATTGCTTGGGGATTAGCTTCATAGTGATTGATCAAGGCTTCGGTGTAAGCCGAGAGTTTGAAAAAATAATTAGTTTCACTGACTTGTTCAACTGGCTTGGAATGAATTGGGCAAAGCTTTTCATTCCCAGATCCATCAGCACTGACTTCACCATCAATTAAATCGCCAGGAAGTTTAAATTCCTCACAACCTACACAATATGGACCTTCGTAAGAACCTTCGTATATGTGACCCGCATCTTTAAGTTGAGATAAAAACCTCTGTACTCGCTTAGTGTGGCGTTCTTGCGTAGTTCGAATGAAATCATCATTTGCTGCATTAATTACATCAAGGACTGGTAACCAAGCTTCGGCTACAAGTTTGTCTGCCCATTCTTGGGGTTGTGCGCCATTAGATTCTGCGGTGCGCAAAACTTTTTGACCATGTTCGTCAGTTCCAGTTAAGAACCAGACATCTTCGCCAGCCATTCGGTGCCAGCGAGTCATTACGTCACCAGCAACAGTTGTGTATGCATGTCCGATATGAGGCGCATCATTTACGTAGTAAATGGGTGTAGTTAGGTAGAACGCTTTGGTGCTGATCATGCGATAAGTCTAGAGCGAAACTGGATTAACTTTTTCGCTCACGTTGTTCAGCAAGCACCGCGCCATAAACATCTCGCTTTGGAACACCCAGCTCTCGTGCCACCGATGCAATAGCATCACGCTGAGATTCACCGACTTCGACCCGAGTTGCAACTAAATCAACCCAGTCTTGCGCGGTAGTTAAAGGCAATGGCTGAGCTCCTGAAATAACAAGTGTTATTTCACCCAGAATCTCACGGTTACTCCAAGCAACGAGTTCAGCCAAAGTGCCGCGCACAACTTCTTCATAAGTCTTTGTTAACTCGCGGCAAATCACGCCTTGTCGACCTGAACCAAAAACCGCTTCCAAGTCAACCAGTGAATCAACTAGCCGATGTGGAGCTTCAAAGAAAACCATAGTTCGCTGTTCGTGCAACAACGATTCGCACAAAGTTCGGCGCTCTCCTGATTTTCTTGGCAAGAATCCTTCAAACGAAAAACGATCAACCGGGAGTCCACTGACTGCCAGCGCAGCCAGTACTGCAGATGGACCAGGAATAACCGAAACTTTTACGTTCTGGGCGATGGCTTCCTGCACTAACCGATATCCAGGATCACTGACACTTGGCATCCCCGCATCGGAAATCATGACAACGGTTTCGCCGGCTTGTACTCGGCTAATAAGTTCTGGACTCTTGGCTTCTTCTACTGCGTCGTAAAACGACCAAATTTGAGCCTGCGTAGTAATTCCTAAATCTGAAAGCAGTCGATGTGCTCGCCTGGAATCTTCAGCGGCAATCACATTTGCAGATATCAGAATTTCACGCAGCCGTGCTGAAGCGTCACCAATGTTTCCAATTGGAGTTGCCGCAAGAAATAACTGACCTGACATTCCTCCATCATTCCCTAAATTGGACGACGTCCGAATCATTCCCTAAATCGGACGACGTCCGAATCATTCCCTAAATCGGAAGAGGCCTGAATCATTTCCTAAATCGGAAGAGGCCTGAATCGTTCCCCAAACTAGAACAACTCCTGTACTTTTAAGCAGTGGAGACAACCGAGGGCGAACAGCTTGAATCAAAGCGAACTGCCTTT
>CANLIF010000019.1 GCA_947491175.1 Actinomycetota bacterium | reverse complement strand
TCTCTTTCGATAACAGAGAATCCTGCATCCCGTGCCCATTCGATAACTAGATCTCTGGTAATTCCGCGAAGTAACCCGCTACCTTCTGATGGCGTGATAATTGTTTGGTTCTTCACTAAAAAGATATTTGAACCGGTGCCTTCGCACAATCGACCTGAGGTATCGCAATAAATTGCCTCTGAGAAACCGCGCTCTTTAGCCGCAGCTAGCGCGTACACGTTCTCAGCATAGGAAGTTGTCTTGAGTCCAGCCAGTGGTGAATTTTCATTTCGAGTCCACGGAACCAAAAGAATCGTTGTGCTGTCGGGCCAAGCGGACTGCTCCGCAATAGAAATAACCAATGTGGGTTCGCTTGTTGTGCGATCTGAACCAAGCGGTCCCGACCCACTTGTCAGAGTGACCCGAATTCGCCCAAAATCAATCTTTGGATTTTTAGCCAAAACTTGGGAGATTGCCTTTGAGATCTGTGAGAAGTCCAGGGCGGCTATGCCTAAGCCGGCCGCGGATTTTGCCAATCGCGTCAAATGCCTATCAATTGCAAACACCTTGCCATCAGTTACCAACAATGTTTCAAAAACACCATCTGCAACCGTGAAGCCGTGATCAAGCACACTAATTTTTGCATCTAAGGTTGACACAAGTTCATCGTTAATCCAAAAGTGTGTAACCGACATAGGTATAAGTCTACCGAGTACTTTGTTTAAGAGTTTGGATCAAAACTTGGCTGAACAAATTTGTCAGACGACATGGCGGCAACTGACAGCAGTCGCGAGGCCTTTAGCTCAGTTTCGTGCCACTCCCCGATGGGATCGCTTGACCAAGTGATTCCAGCACCAGTACCAAAGTGCAGTGATTTTGTGCCGGCTTGCAAACCTTGCCAGAAAGTTCTAATTCCAACTGCGAGTTCTGCAGTTTGATCATCTGCATTCACCCAGCCAAAGCCACCGCAGTAAATCCCACGAGATCCATTTTCAAGTCGTTGAATCACTTCCAGTGCGCTGCTCTTAGGCGCACCGCTGACCGATCCAGGTGGCAACAGCGCAGCAAAGATTTTGATCCACCCAGTGTTAATTGGCAAAGTCCCTTCAACATCAGAGACCAAGTGGACGAGTCCTGGGTGTTGTTCGAGTCGCAGTAGATCAACGACTCTGACTGAACCGGATTCGCAAACTTGCCCCAGATCATTTCGCACTAAATCAACAATCATGATGTTTTCGGTCTGATCTTTTTCAAGTAACTCACTTGCAACTCTTGCCGTGCCTTTGATGGGACTCGATCGCAGAGTTTGATTCTTTCGGGAAAGAAACAATTCGGGTGAAGCGCTAACAATTCGAACATCATTGGCTAAACCAGAAACTTCAGCTGGAACCTGCAGAGCGCTCAAGTAAGGAGCAGGATTATGTTCAGAAAGAAGTTTCCAAAGTGCAACTACATTTAAATCTCTTTCTAAAGGAGCACTAAGCACTCGACATAGATTCGCTTGGTACACCCAGCCCCGAGCAACATCTTGTCGAATGCTTTCGACCGCTGCAACATAATCAGCCATTGACATAGATGATGTCCAACTCGAAATTTCGATTGGGTTATGGATTAAGTCGTGTCCAAGCTCGACCAACTTCGCCAAGTTGAGCGGCTGTAGGTCACTAAATCGAAATGCCTGAAATTCGCCCTCAAAACTATGGGTTACTGCCCACCAACCTTCATCGTCTAAACGGCTGACATCAGTTGTGGCTTCAACGAAGTTTGTTGCCATAAAGTTGCCAAAAATCGCAACTGCTAGGGCCTTGGTCATGTCTCCAGTTTACGAACCTTATCGGGCTCACTTTGAACCCATCCCGTAATTGGGCTAAGGTAACGGGGTCAGGCTTAGCCTGTACGCGGATGTGGCTCAGTGGTAGAGCATCACCTTGCCAAGGTGAGGGTCGCGGGTTCGAATCCCGTCATCCGCTCGGAAGTGCTCACATTGGGCGATCCGGTGGAGTGGCCGAGAGGCGAGGCAAGGGACTGCAAATCCCTGTACACGGGTTCAAATCCCGTCTCCACCTCGTAAGTAGAAAACGGCAAGTGAATACAACTAAATATCCGTTTCACAACGGTCGATTGGCGCAGTTGGCTAGCGCGCTTCCTTGACATGGAAGAGGTCGCAGGTTCGAGTCCTGTATCGACCACCCGTAATCAGACGTCAGGAAACTTGATGTTAGATCTTCAACTTGCATCGCTTCCAGAAATCGCTGCTCACTATCAATCCCCTGAGCCAAATTGGGTTCGGGCAAACATGATCATTTCTCAGGATGGTCACTTTGTCGGTTCCTCCAATTCATCCAGAGATTTAACAACTGAAGCTGATCTCAAACTACTTCTTTTGTTGCGCGCCTTATCAGATGTGGTTTTGGTGGGTGCGAGCACTGCTCGCCTGGAGAACTATCGACAACCTAAGCAGCATGCTGACTTCGAGTTTCTAAATCGTCCTGTGCCGCGGCTCGTGATTGTTAGTGCCAAGTTAGATTTTGATGTAACTTCAAATATTTTCCATGGTGGTTTTCATCGCACACTAATCATCAATGCCGGTGACAATTTTGCGAGTGAAGAACTACTTGACGTGGCCGAAGTAGTTTCCGTGAAGAATGATGAACATTTTGCCACAACACTAATTGCAACGCTTTCGGATTTGAATCTAGTAAAAGTGACCTGCGAAGGTGGACCCACCTTGCTATCTCAACTCTTACTTGCTGATGTGGTTGATGAATACGATTTAACAGTTTCACCAGTCAAAGTAGGTGGCTTCCCGTCGTGGCCTGCCGCGCTTCCAAGTAATTCCAACTGGGATCAGGTTGGCAGTGCGACATCGGGAAGTTATGAGTTTAGAAGGCTGTTGCTAAGTCGCTAGAAGGGCATGTGCACTCGCCTGATGAGGGCAGTTGCCCTAGCCTTTAGACATGAGTGAAAAAATCGTTAAGTCCGATGAGCAATGGCGAGCTGAATTGAGTGCAGAAGAATTTCGGGTGCTTCGTGAAGCCGGTACCGAAGCCGCGTTTGCAGGTGAATACACCGACACTGAAGCCAATGGCGTTTATGCCTGCCGGGCGTGTGGCGCTGAATTGTTTAGAAGCGATGCGAAGTTTCATAGTGGCTGTGGCTGGCCATCATTTTTCACTCCCCTTGCCGCCGAAACGATCACTGAGATTAAAGACATGTCGCATGGCATGGTTCGAACTGAAATTCGATGCGCTGCTTGTGATTCACACCTTGGACACGTATTTGAGGGCGAAGGCTACAAAACGCCAACAGATTTGCGCTATTGCATTAATTCAATTTCGATGACACTTATTTCAGATTAGAAACAGTTACCCCAGTGAGACTAGCCCAGCGAAATTAAACCTACGCCAGTAAACGTCACTGCAATGCCTAGGTACTGCACAGGCATCAGACGCTCTTTGTGAATCCACCAAGCTAAAAGCACCGTCACAATCGGATAAAGCGAACCGAGAACCGCAACTACTGAGAGTAAACCCAGGGCAGCAGCGAATGCGAACAAAACATTGGCACCCGCATCTGTCGCTCCGATAGTTGCGAGCAACGGGACATCTTTCCTGACAAGTCCACCCAGGGATCTAACTGCCAGCGCAAGTACGAGAACCAACACAACTTGCGTTGCTCTCATGGCTGTAATCGTCATAGTGGGGTTTATTTGACCACCTTTGGCCATGAAGTAAACGCAGAAACCAAAAGTTAATGCGGCAAATAGCGCCAAGAAAACTGGTCGAGAATCCACTTTGCCGTTTAGTTCTGGGCCACTAGCCAGAATCACACCGATTAATGCCACAAGGATTCCAGTAATTTGCAAAGTGCCTGGGCGTTCACCTTGCGCTAATCCGATAGTCACAGGCACAAGGGCGCTTAACGAAGAAATTGGCGCAACGATTCCCATTTGACCAGTTGCCAATGCAGTGTAAAAACCAACTAGTCCGAGTAATCCCATCGCGCCGGCAATGATTCCGTTAACCCACACCGTGGAATCCAAAGTCCAGACGCCTAGGCCCAGTGCCAAGATTGAAACAAATGTCAAGCCAAATGTTTGTGACCCACCAATAACCGCAATTGCTTTTCGCTTCTTGCTAAGAGTTCCGCCCAGGAAGTCAGATAAACCCCAGACCAAACTCGAAAGCAAGGCAAGAATGATCGGCATTCCGACAGCCTAACCGACCGCGCGCCTATGCCGACAACGTGAAAATTGTTCATATGATTAGAAGTATTGAATTCTTCTAGGGTAGGTGCATCAAACGTGGACGTTTGGCAGAGTGCATTAGATAGTTTGCAAAGCCCGATTTTGCGCCCTGAATTCTCACTCGAAGAAGTCCCAGCCCCGCAGCGTCTGGCTCCGCACAGCATTGCTTTAGCCGTTGAAGTCGTCGATTCTGATGATGAAGAGCTGGCTGTCGGCCGCTTTATTGTGCTGCATGATCCCGAAGGTCAAGACACCTGGGACGGTACTTTTCGCGTGGTTTCATTCGTTCGGGCCCCAATGGAATCTGATGTCGTAACTGATGACCTTTTCGACGAAGTCGCTTGGTCTTGGCTTACCGATGCGTTAACTGATTCGGGTGCGAAATTTCATAATGCATCCGGAACTGTTACTCGCACAGTATCTCGATCCTTTGCCGGTATCGAAGATCGCTCTACTGAAACTGATTTAGAAATTAGAGCTTCTTGGTCTCCTGATACCGAAGATCTTGCCCAACATGTGCAGGCTTGGCTGGCACTCGTAGAAAAAAGTTCGGGATTGACTCCGCTACCGGAAGGTGTTACTGCACTTTTACGAAAGCGCCAACAATAATTTATGTCAGATCAATTTGATTCTCTGCAAGATGTTGTGGTCTCCGAGGTTCCTGAAACAGTCGAAGTCGAAAGTATTCGAGTTACCGAACCCCGGGAAGGTCTGCCGGCAATAGTTTCTTCCGCAGAGCAACTATCGGACTTAGTAGCCGCAATTTCTCGTGGTACTGGTCCTGTGGCACTTGATGCAGAACGTGCCTCTGGGTTTAAATACAGTCAGCGCGCTTACTTGATTCAATTGCGCAGACAGGGATCCGGATCGCACTTAATTGATCCAACTTTGTTTCCAAATTTGGACTCACTGCAAAACGCACTTATTGGTGTTGATTGGATTCTGCATGCCGCTTCCCAAGACTTGGTTTGTTTGGCCGAAGTTGGACTTATTCCAACAGCAAATGTATTTGATACTGAACTTGCTGGTCGGCTACTTGGTCTGCCGCGCGTTGGCCTTGGTCCATTACTTGAAACGCAACTTGGTTTTTCACTTGCCAAGGAACATAGCGCTGCTGATTGGTCGACTCGCCCGCTGCCTGAATCTTGGCTCAATTACGCTGCGCTTGATGTTGAATTCTTAATTGAGTTGTGGGTAGAACTTGAATCCCAATTACGCGAAACCGATAAGCACAATTGGGCAATCCAGGAGTTTGACCATGTAAAGCGCACAACTGGAACAATTCAACGGGTAGATCCGTGGCGCCGAACATCCGGAATGCACGTCATCCGAAGACCGCGAGAGCTAGCAGTTATTCGTGAGGTCTGGCACGCTCGGGATGAAGTAGCGCGGGCACAAGATATTGCTGCGGGCCGAGTTTTGTCAGATGCTCACATAGTTACTTTGGCAAGCTGCGGGCTGACTAAAGAATCTGAGTTAAAAACTCTTTCCTTCATGCATTTACGAAATGTTAAACGACATGCCGATACTTGGATTTCAGCCACACTCAAAGCTCATAGTTTGCCAGATAATGAATTGCCCGCTTTAAAGTTGCCCGTCACTGGGCCACCTGCGCCAAGAAACTGGGAAGTCAGAAATCCCCAGGCCTGGCGCCGGCTTGAATTCGCGCGTACCAAACTTTCGGAAATTGCCGAAGCGCGTGGTCTTCCGATTGAAAACCTTATGACGCCAGAAACGATTCGACGGGTTCTTTGGGATCCGCCGGAAAATGTAGAAGCACTTAGAAGCACCTTGTCGGATTTTGGCGCCCGCGCTTGGCAAATTGAAATAGTTTGTCCAACTTTGGAAACTGCAATCTGGGGACTTGAAAAAGAATGACGTTAACGAACTGTAGTTTTTAGATCCTGCTCTATTGTTTCCACAATTCCCTGGGCGTCAAGGTGCAATCTAGTCAAGATGGATTTGCGGGTCGCGTGATCTAAGAATTTCTTTGGGATTCCAAGTGTTGTGACTCGAGTTGTGGCTTTAGCGGCGCGCAGCGCACTTCCAATTGCTTCTCCAATGCCACCATCAACCAGGCCATCTTCGATGGTCACAACAAATTCACGCTCAGCTAAGTATTCGATCAGACCGCTGGCAACGGGTAGGACTTGAATTGGGTCGATCACTTCGACTGCAAAGCCACGATCGCGCAGAGTCTGCGCAGCATCAAGTGCCTGTGTTGCCATTCCACCTACCGAAACGATTGTTACATCTGGATTTGGTGTCGCAATCAAAACGTCAGCAAATCCAAGGGACTGCACGGCAGGGATATCGTTTGGAATTGCGCCCTTAGAAAATCTGATGACTGTTGGGTGATCTGACTTGTCAACACAATTTCGTAGCGCTGAAACCAAGCGGGAACCATCACGTGGCGCAAACAAGTCAAGACCTGGAACAACTCGCAACAAAGCCATATCCCACATGCCGTTATGGCTGGCGCCATCATCGCCCGTTACTCCAGAGCGATCAAGTGCAAACGTGACGCCTGCGCCATGAAGCGCGGCATCCATTAGCACTTGGTCAATTGCCCGATTGAGGAAGGTTGCATAAACCGCAATAACTGGATGTAGGCCCGCGTGCGCCATACCAACTGCGCTGGTAACTGCATGCTGTTCGGCGATCCCAACGTCAAAGGTGCGCTCTGGAAATATATCAGCGAAGGCGTCCAGTCCGGTTGGTCCAAGCATCGCTGCAGTGATTGCAACAACATCTTGGCGTTCACCGCCGATGGCGACTAGTTCTTGTGAGAACACCGAAGTCCAAGACTTAGCAGCTTGAGTTAACGGCTTGCCGGTATCGGGATCAACAACACCGACGGCATGAAATCGGTCGGCTTCATCAGTTTCGGCTGGCTTGTAGCCATGGCCCTTTTCAGTAATTACATGCACGATTACTGGTTTGCCAAAATCCCGAGCTCGTTGAAATGCAAACTCCAGGTCAGCAATGTTGTGGCCATCAACTGGGCCGATGTATTTAAGACCTAAATCTTCAAACAAACCCTGGGGGGCTACGAAATCCTTCAATCCCTTTTTCATTCCGTGTAATGCATCGTAAATCGGAGAACCAATCACTGGCGTGCGCTTTAATACGGATTTACCCCAGCCCAGGATTTTTTCATACTCTTTGGCAGTCCGTAACTTTGCTAAATGTCGAGCCATGCCGCCAATAGTGGGTGAATACGAACGTTCATTGTCGTTTACCACAATTATTACAGAGCGGTCTGAACCGTCTGCGATGTTGTTTAGCGCCTCCCACGTCATTCCGCCCGTCAACGCACCGTCACCAACTACAGCAACCACATGCCTATCGGTTTCGCCATGAATCTGGAATGCCTTAGCGATTCCATCTGCATACGAGAGTGCAGTTGAGGCGTGACTGTTTTCAATCACATCATGGATACTTTCCGCACGACTTGGGTAGCCCGAAAGACCGCCTTCTTGCCGCAGAGTTTCAAACTCACTGGCACGGCCGGTAACCATTTTGTGCACATAAGACTGATGTCCGGTATCCCAAAGGATTGGATCTTTTGGGGAATCGAACACTCGATGCAAAGCCAAAGTTAGTTCAACTACACCGAGGTTTGGACCGAGGTGGCCCCCTGTTTTTGTAACGTAGTTAATCAGCGCAGCCCGAATCTCAGCAGCTAGCGCGTCAAGATTTTCGGCAGATAGCACGCGCAAATCACTAGGGGAATTTATTCCAGGCAAAAAAGTCAAAGTCTTGCCCCTAATCAACTAGTAAGTTTCCCAAGTCTAATGATGTCTTAGGGTTTTCGCCTGATGCCGGATACAAAAAACCCAATAGATTCTAGGATTTCATAGCATTTAAGGCAGCAACCACCGCGTTAGCGCAATTGAGTTCTAGCGCTAACCGGGCACCTTCGTGCTCCAAAGTAGTAAGCAACTCAGTTAAAGCCTCAGGCGCCAAATTCGAAGTGGTTCTAGCACTTCGATATGCATCTCTAATTGCTTCCACTTGATGCTCTAGTTGGAATGCTGCAACATATCCCAGCGCAGCCGGGTGGGTACGAAAGATTTCATAAGTGCGAAACTCTGATGGGCAGCGATCAAGCAACCAAGCGCTCGCTTTGATCTCCCAGCCAGGTGAACCTGCTGGGATTAGATCTGTTGGCCAACTGCTCATGCTTTAGCAAGTGAGCGCAAAACGTACTGCAAAATGCCACCATGACGGAAATAGTCAGCCTCGCCTGGAGTATCGATGCGCACGACAGCTTGGAAAGACTTAACTGAACCATCATTCGATGTTGCTGTTACTAAAACTGTGCTTGGAGTTTTACCAGAGTTCAAATCAACAATTCCGGTCACATCAAATGATTCAGTTCCAACTAGCCCTAATGAATCCGCATTCTGTCCATCTGGGAACTGCAATGGCAATACTCCCATACCGATCAAGTTCGAGCGGTGAATTCTTTCGTAGGATTCTGCAATAACTACTCGCACGCCAAGTAATGCCGTGCCCTTAGCTGCCCAATCTCGGGAAGAGCCAGAACCGTATTCTTTACCAGCCAGAATGATCATTGGAATTTTATTGCCAGCTGCATTTACGGCTGCTTCGTAAATCGAAGTCTGCGGCGCTCCTTCAACTGTGAAATCTCGAGTGAACCCACCTTCAACATCTTCGAGTAGTTGATTACGTAAGCGAATGTTTGCAAAAGTTCCACGGATCATTACTTCATGGTTTCCACGACGAGATCCGTAAGAATTAAAATCTGCTTTAGCGACCCCATTTTCCTTCAAGTATTTTCCCGCTGGGCTATCTTCACGAATCGAACCAGCTGGAGAAATGTGATCAGTTGTCACTGAATCTCCTAACTTCGCCAGTACACGTGCACCCGATACGTCAGTTACTGGAACTGGCTCTACGGGCATGTTTTCGAAATACGGTGGACGACGCACATAAGTGCTCTTTTCATCCCAATCAAATGTTGCGCCTGTTGGAGTATCAAGATTCTGCCAACGGGCATCACCTGCGAATACGTCTTTGTAACGAGACGTGAACATGTTTGCATCAATTGATGAATCAATTACGTCAGCAATTTCCTGCGTACTCGGCCAGATATCCCGCAAATAAACCGGATTGCCATTTAAGTCATTTCCTAACGAATCATTTTGCAAATCAATTGCCATAGTTCCAGCAATCGCATAAGCGACCACCAAAGGTGGGGACGCAAGGTAATTCATCTTTACGTCAGGATTAATGCGGCCTTCAAAGTTTCGATTACCAGATAAAACTGCCACCGCCGCTAAGTCATTGTCCTGAATTGCCGAACTAATTTCTGGCGCTACCGGTCCAGAATTACCGATACAAGTTGTGCAACCATAACCAACCAAGTTGAATCCAAGTACATCCAAATACTGAGTTAAACCTGATTTGTTGTAGTAATCCGTTACGACCTGGGAGCCCGGAGCCAAAGTGGTTTTAACCCAAGGTTTGCGAGTTAAGCCCTTTTCAACCGCCTTTTTTGCTAATAGGCCAGCAGCCATCATCACTGATGGGTTGGAGGTATTAGTGCAGGACGTAATCGCAGCAATCACAACTGAGCCGTGAGCGACATCGAAATTTTCTCCATTTAGCGAGACGTGACCGGTCTTATTGCGATCTTTTGTGTAGGTCTGAATCGCAGTTTCAAATGCGTTCGCTGAATTGGAAAGCTCGACTCGATCTTGTGGTCGCTTAGGACCAGCAATCGAAGGTTCAACTGCGTCAAGATCAAGTTCGATGTATTCGGAATACACTGGCTCAATCTCAGTGTTGTGCCATAGTCCTTGCACTTTCGCGTATGTCTCAACGAGTTCAAGTTGTGACTCTGGTCGACCGGTTAATCGCATGTAGTTCAAAGTCTCTTCATCGATCGGGAAGATGGCTGCAGTTGAGCCGTACTCTGGACTCATGTTTCCGATTGTTGCGCGGTTCGCCAACGAAACTGCTGTAACACCCTCGCCATAGAATTCGACAAACTTGCCTACTACTCCGTGCTTACGCAGCATTTCAGTAATCGTTAAAACTAAATCAGTTGCGGTAGTGCCTGGTTGCATTTGGCCGAACAATTTGAATCCGACAACGCGTGGAATCAACATTGAAACTGGTTGACCCAGCATCGCAGCCTCGGCTTCAATTCCACCTACTCCCCAACCCAAGACTCCCAATCCGTTAACCATGGTGGTGTGCGAATCTGTCCCAACGCAGCTGTCGGGATACGCCATGCCATTACGAACCATCACAACCCGAGCCAAAGCCTCGATGTTTACTTGGTGCACAATTCCGGTGCCGGGCGGAACCACTTTAAAATCATCAAATGCATCTTGACCCCAGCGCAAGAATTTGTATCGTTCACCGTTTCGCTCATATTCCAGTTCAACATTCTTAGTTGCAGCATCTGAGTCACCGAAGAAATCCGCAATGACCGAGTGGTCGATTACTAATTCAGCGGGCGCAAGTGGATTAATTCGATTTGGATCGCCACCCAATGCGGTAACTGCCTCGCGCATAGTTGCCAAGTCAACAACGCATGGCACTCCGGTGAAATCCTGCATGATTACGCGAGCAGGTGTGAACTGAATTTCATCAGTTGGTTGCGCCTGGGCATCCCAATTAGCAAGTGTTTGAATTTGAGCAGCGGTTACATTTGCGCCGTCTTCGGTGCGCAGCAAGTTTTCTAGCAGCACTTTGTGAGTAAA
Organism: Actinomycetota bacterium; assembly: GCA_947491175.1. Lineage (GTDB taxonomy): Bacteria > Actinomycetota > Actinomycetes > S36-B12 > UBA5976 > UBA5976. The sequence continues at coordinate 3,114 of CANLIF010000019.1, read as the reverse complement.
TGGCAGGCGATCGCTGCCAGGCAATGCATCCAGACGAAAAATCGTAAACGTCTGCCCACCAACTACTAGTTCAGATTGGGCCTGGAATGAATTGAGGCTACTCACGAAGCTCCTAAAGTATCTTGACGTCAAGATAGATTGTACGCCAATTTTTAAGATAACTACTCAGTTAGTGGTTAAAACCGCTCAAACAATGCGATGCACTCAACATGACCAGTCATTGGGAAGGCGTCTAGTCCCACCAGTTGAGTCATGGACCAACCAGCATCCGCCAGATACTTGGCATCTCGACCCAACGCGCTAGGTTCGCAGGCAACGTAAATTATTGACCGCTTGGTAATTCGATCCAGCTCAGTGATTACATCGAGTCCGGCCCCAGCTCTTGGCGGATCCAAAATAACTACATCAAAATCCTCATCAATCTGCGTTATCCACTTGGAAACATCGGCAGTGATCAAGTCCATCTGTGGCAGATCACTACACGATCTGCGGGCGTCCCGCATGGAATCGATTACTGATTCAACGGCAACTACTTCGCCCTTCTCCGTCACGTCGGCGGCAATACTTGCGGCAAATAAGCCAGCCCCTGCGTAAAGATCAAGTGCTTTATCCCCTGACTTTAAGTTTGCGAAGCGTCGCACGGTATCGACAAAAACTTTGGGAGCTTCTTTATGCACTTGCCAGAATGAACCCGCATGAATTCGCCAGCTTCGCTCGCCAACTTTTTCATCAAGCCAGGGTCCCCCACGCTGATCAACCACGACGTGCTGCCCGGTAGAACTTAGCGCAGTACTTATGTCACCAACACCTATGTGAATTTTCTCTTGAGCTAATTGCACCGAACCTTCAACTGCGATTAGGCAATCATCAATTTCAATAACAGTGTGCGAGCGTGGCATTTTCATGCCAACTGATACCCCGCCGATTCGGGAGTATCGATTTCGAGTTCGCCAGCGCAACCCGTCTTCATTCGGGCTTAATGCAATAACTTCAAAATCAGCAAGTGGCTTACCGTTGACGTGAGTGATCCCACCCAAGTGGGAAAGTTGTTCACGCACGACTTCACTCTTGAGGCTGCGTTGATGCGTCAGGCTGACATGCTGCCAGTCACAGCCGCCGCAAGCTCCCGCATAATTGCACGGCGCAGTAACTCGATGCTCACTGCCTCTAACTACCTCGACAACATCGGCACGTAAAAACTTCTTGCTAATGTCGGTAATCTCTGCCTGCACGGTTTCACCTGGAATTGCATGGCGAACAAAGACAACTTGGCCGTTGTAACGAGCAATACAGAAACCGCCATTAGCTACCTTGTCGATCAGCAATTCAACAACATCACCGATTTTTACTACATCGGATTCAGTCATTGCTAACTCCATTCTCATTCTTGGAATTCGAAAGCAGTTTGAAAGTGACAAAAATTCCCAGTGCGAAAAGTGGGTAGCCCAAGAGAATCTTTAGTGTGCCAAGTGCTGCGGTTTGACCGAGCAAGTAAAGCGGAAACATGATTGCCACTCGAACTCCAAATATCAAGGCCCATAACCAAGTGACTGTGCTGAACAAGCGACGTGCTTGCGGCTCCCTAACCCATGACATGTCACGTCCACGCATGGCTTCAATCACGTAACCAAGTAAAGGCTTGTGGATCGCAATGCTGATCAAACAAATACTGGCGTAAGCCGCATTTGTGATGATTCCTGGCAAAAAGAAATTGTCTGCGTTACCCGTTCGTTGCGCTAGAAATGCCGCGATCGCAATGCCGATTAAGCCGGAGAAGACCTGCTGCAAAGATTGTCGGCGCACCAAACGCAAAATCGCCAGGATTGCCGCAGTTCCAACGGAGGCGTAAAGCGTGGTTTCTAGATCTCTGTCACTGATCAAATATGCGATGGTGAAAACTACGAATGGCAGACCAGAATCAATCACTCCAGCCCAGCCACCAAGGGCCGAAGCAAGTAGCTCAGAGTCATCCTTGATTTCAGAGACCATGTCCTCATCATTTGGATTCGGCTCAGCGTTGCTCACGGTATAACTGTAACGAGTTAACTTCGGAAGTTATTCATCCACACTTAGAGCTGGATGTGAAATTGACCAAAATTGAAGTTGCCATTGGAATCTGGATGAGTCAACGGCGTTGGTTCACCATGCTTTCTATCGGGACTACGCAACACAAGTCTTTCGCCCGGTGGTAATGGATCTTCACCACGGTTAATTACCAGTTTTGAAATCACATCGTCGATTGTGGGTTCAGTGCCAGCAGTTGCAGGTGTGCCCAATAACGCACCATCACCACTAATCACTACTCGCAACAACCAACGTGATCCGCGCACGCCAACAAAGCGAACAGGTTGCACATGCGCAGTTCCATCTAAGTCAACAGTTGGCATGACAGCATATATCTCAGTGCCGAATAGACCCATTTCGATGCTGCAATCAACTTTTTGCTCACGTAGTCCTGACACAATTGCATCCCGCATTTCTGCCCAAGGATCTTCGTCCGCTGCTGCTGCAAACACTTGGACTTCAGCAATCGTCATATTCAGATGTAATGAAACAGATTTTCCAACCCCCAAGCGAGGATCTAAATCCAAATGAACCTCAAGTCCAGGGATGTTAGGCAAAAACATTGCACCTAGATCGAGCATCGAGCTTGTATCTAGATCATCACTTAGATCCAAGGGTCCAGGTGTCATATTGAGATACCTGTTGAACCAAAGCCGTTGTCACTTCGTTGCGTCTCATCAAGTTCTTGCACCTGCACGAACTGCGCTGTAGTTACCTCTTGAATAACAAGTTGAGCAATGCGACTTCCCGCAGGCAAGTTTGTGGTTTCTTTTGGGTCCAAATTAATGAGACAGATTTTTAGCTCACCGCGGTATCCAGAGTCAATTGTGCCTGGCGTGTTAACAATTCCAATTCCATACTTATTAGCTAAGCCTGAACGCGGATGAACCAGACCGACATATCCTGCTGGCAATGCGATCGCTACTCCAGTTGAAACTAGCAACCGCTCCCCTGGAGCCAAAGTCACATCTTCAATGCAAACCAAATCTGCGCCAGCGTCTCCATCATGAGCGTACTTTGGCGCGTGGGCCAACTCATGTAACAGCATGA
>CANLIF010000018.1 GCA_947491175.1 Actinomycetota bacterium | reverse complement strand
TGGCAGAAATGACATACAGTTGCCTTAGCAAGACACGGGAGTCCACAACAAGGTGGGCTGAGAGGGTGTCCGATCTTCTGATCATCACACCGACCGTTTAACCAGTCCGGTAATGCGGACTGCAGGAGGAATGTATTCATGATTTCAGAAATTAATGAACTTGTTGCAACGGTCTTATTTACTGTTTTGGGTTACCAAGTAACGCTACTCGAGTTAGTTGCTGTGGTTGCATCAGCCATCGGCGTGTGGCTGGGCACAACTGGAAAGCGCATCATGTGGCCATGGTGGGGATTAAGTAGCGCACTTTACGGTTGGTTGTTTTTGAATTATGACCTCTACGCCAGCGCTGCACTTCAAGTTGCATTTATTGCTGCAGCAATTTGGGGATGGTTCGGCTGGGGGCCACAAGGCGCTAGTTCTCGAAATTTGTCGTGGACTCGGCGCGCAATAATTTTTAGCGCGGGCACCATGGTTTGGTTAGTGATTACTCCGTTCTTGATCGGTCTGGGAGCAGTAGCAGCATTGCCAGATGCGTTTGGCTTGGTATTTAGCCTGGTTGCGCAGGTGATTATGGTTTTACAGTTTCGGGAAAACTGGCTGGTTTGGCTTGTGGTAGATCTTCTCTATGTTGGCCTTTACTGGTCACAAGACTTAAAGTTCACGTCCTTGCTATATGTTGCCTTTTCAGCAATTGCCTTAAGAGGTTGGATTAACTGGAAAAGTCTTGCGCGTACCGCCGGTTAAAACTTTCATGACATTTTTTGATTTATCCAAGATTCAGCTTGCGATAGAAGCCAGTCCTGAACTTTGTGGTGACACCAAAATTGTTACCATCGATGGACCTGCTGGTTCTGGAAAAACTACTTTGGCAAATGAGTTATCGATCGCGCTTTCAGATTCTTCGGGTGCGATGAGCGTGATTCATCTTGATGAACTTTATGAAGGCTGGGATGGTGCTCTGGATGCAAAACTATTTGAGAGAATCTCTGCCTGGATATTGACACCCATTAAAAACGGGATTAATCCAAAGCACCTAAAGTACGACTGGTACCAAGGCAAATACACAACTTGGTCAGAAGTGCCACTGACATCAGTTGTCATTATCGAAGGCGTCGGGTCCGGCCATGCCTCAATGCGCCAATCCGTATCTCAAGCAATTTGGGTTGAGGCGGCTGAAGATTTACTCCTAGATCGAGTGATTCAACGTGACGGTGAATCAATTCGGGATGAAATGTTGATTTGGAAAGTGCGAGAGCAAAACTACTTTGATTCAAATGACGTTAAAGGTTCAGCACATTTACAAATAAGCGGTCAGTAGCGGCGATTACCAGGGAACTATGTTTCGATCTTCCCAAAGCAGTCCCGTTTGAGTTTTTGAATTGTGCTCTCGTGTTGCCAGCCAAACAATGGTGTCTGCAGCTTCTTCTGGGCTGCGAGGCGCATCCGGTCCACCCATGTCGGTACGAGTGTGATTCGGACACATCGCATCAACTAAAACTCCACGGCTTCCGTTACCTAATTCCGCTGCCAAGTTTTTAGTCAATGCATTAACGGCGGTTTTAGAAATTCGATATGGAGCCAATCCACCAGCTAAGCCAGGACCACTAAATCTGCCTAGACATGCGGACACATTAATAATGCGACCCGATTTGCGCCCGGCCATTTGTGGGCCAATTGCGGAAATCAGGTTAAAAGTTCCATCTAAATTAGTTCCCATTACGCGATGCCACTCTTGAGTGGAAGTTCGCAGCGTCTTAGCCATCTTTTCGCTCATAACTCCAGCTGAATTAATCAAGATGTCAGCCTGCGGCGCTAGCGAATGCTGATTAATTTTTTCCAAAACTTGTTCATTGTCAGATACATCAACACAAATACTGTCTACATCTAAGCCGATATCAATCAGGGCCGAAACTGCGAATTGCAGATTTTCTGGACTTTTGCCGACCAGAATAACTGTGGCACCAAGCGTGCCAAGTTCTTTGGCTGCCGCAAATCCAATGCCCCGAGATCCGCCAGTAATAACTGCGACTTTTTCGGCAAGTCCAGATGCAGTTGTCAAAGAATCAGAAAATGAGGTCATGTCTCAAGCCTGCCTTAGTACCAATGCTTATGCACGTTGAAGCCCTTGCCAGATGGGCGATACGCTTAACCTGTAGATCAACAAGGAAGGCCCCAAGCCGTGTCCGGACCAGCCAATAGTCCATTTGGAGCCAACGATTGGCTCGTCGATGAGTTGTACCAACAGTTCCTTGAGGATAAACAATCCGTTGACCCAGCTTGGTGGGAATTTTTTGCTGACTACTCTCCTAGCGAATATTCCCCTCATGCTTCCGCGACTAAATCCACACCCTCAGTCACTCCCGCTGCAGCCTCACAGCCTGCAGTCACGCCAACGCCTTCAACATCTTCAACACCTTCCACTCCGGTAGTTACTGCAACAGCCACTAAGGCACCCGCGCCGGCTGAGTCAAGTGCAAAACCTGCACCTGCAGAGGACGTCATCGAAAAACTTAAAGGTACCTCAGCTCGCGTGGTAACAAACATGGAAGCAAGTTTAGAAATTCCAACTGCTACTTCAGTGCGCGCGGTTCCAGCAAAGTTGATGGTTGATAACCGAATTGTAATTAACAATCACTTGGCACGCGGTCGTGGTGGAAAAGTTAGTTTCACTCACATTGTCGGTTTTGCGATAGTTCGCGCACTTCGCGAACTGCCAGACATGAATGTTTCGTACACGACCACTGAAGACAAACCAGCGATTGCTCGCCATCAACAAGTAGGTCTAGGACTTGCGATTGACTTGGCTAAAGAAGATGGGAGTCGCCAACTACTGGTTCCTTGCATTAAGTCCGCAGACACTATGGACTTTGCGGCTTTCTGGTCAGCTTACGAAGATGTGATCCGCAAGGCGCGATCTGGAAAACTAACAGTTGAGGATTTCCAGGGAACTACTGCAAGTCTGACTAATCCAGGGACCATTGGCACAGTGCACTCCGTACCTCGACTGATGCCGGGGCAAGGTCTCATTGTTGGCGTTGGCGCAATGGATTATCCAGCTGAATGGCAAGGTGCATCAGAAGATGCATTGACCAAGAATGCTGTTAGCAAAATTATGACTTTCACTAGCACTTACGATCACCGCGTAATTCAAGGCGCGCAATCTGGTGACTTCTTGCGTCGAGTGCATCAATTACTTCTTGGTGAAGGTGGTTTCTACGATGACATTTTCCGCGCCTTGCAGATTCCTTATGAACCAATTCGTTGGGCCCAGGATCTAGCAACTTCACATGATTCAGATTTAGATAAGACCGCTCGCGTACAAGAAATGATTCATGCATTCCGAGTTCGCGGACATTTATTAGCTGATATTGATCCGCTGGAATATCATCAAAGGTCTCACCCAGACTTAGACATCGCAAATCACGGTATGACGCTTTGGGATTTGGATCGAGAGTTTGCCACTGGTGGATTCGGCGGTCAGCAATTCGCTAAACTTCGCGATATTCTCGGAACTTTACGCGACGCATACTGCCGCACAGTGGGTATCGAATACATGCACATTCAAGATCCAGAACAACGTAAGTGGATTCAGGATCGACTTGAGCGCAAACAAGACAAAATTGACCGAGAAGAACAACTTCGAATTTTACGCAAACTAAATGAAGCCGAAGCATTCGAGAGTTTCCTGCATACAAAATATGTTGGGCAAAAACGCTTTAGTCTCGAAGGTGGCGAGAGCGCCATTCCATTCGTCGATCAGATTCTGATCGAAGCTGCAAAAGCGCAACTTGATGAAGTTTGCATCGGTATGCCGCATCGTGGCCGCCTTAATGTCCTTGCGAACATCGCAGGTAAGAGCTATGGCCGCATTTTCAGTGAGTTTGAAGGTCACTACGGTGAAGAATCTGTGCAAGGTTCAGGCGATGTTAAGTATCACCTGGGCACTAAGGGAACTTACAAAGCTGCCGCAGGTGAAGAAGTTAATGTCTATCTAGCAGCTAACCCATCTCATCTAGAGGCAGTAAATCCGGTGCTCGGTGGAATCGTTCGAGCGAAGCAAGACATAATCGCTCAGAGTCAGGTTGATGGTAAAGACAAGTATTCAGTATTGCCATTGTTAATACATGGCGATGCTGCTTTTGCAGGTCAGGGTGTAGTTGCAGAATCACTACAAATGAGTCAACTACAGGCATACCGTGTTGGTGGCACGATTCATCTCGTGGTTAATAACCAGGTTGGATTTACAACTTCGCCGCGCTACGCCAGAACCAGTGTTTATTCAACTGACGTAGCTCGCATGATTCAGGCGCCGATATTCCATGTGAATGGTGACGATCCTGAAGCTGTAGTGCGCGTTGCGCAATTGGCTTATGAGTTCCAACAAGAATTCCACAAAGATGTCGTGATTGATTTAGTGTGCTACCGACGTCGAGGTCACAATGAAGCTGATGACCCTTCATTAACTCAGCCATTGATGTACGAAATCATTGATCAGAAGCGCTCGGTGCGCAAGATATACACCGAAGCCCTAGTTGGTCGTGGTGACATCACGCTGGAAGAAGCTGAAGAAGCGCTTAAGCACTACCAGGACGAACTTGAAGGCGTTTTCCAAGCAACCAAGAGTGAAAATGCTGAGCACTTTAACTCTTCTGCCTCTGAAGTTATTTCGCACGGTCAGCAAACTCTGGCCCCGCAAACTCCGACGTGGGAAGTTGCTACCTCAATCACTCGCGAGGTAGTTGACCGCGTAGTAGCAAGTCAGACCAACATGCCAGAAGGATTTACCGTCCACCCACGCTTGGCGCCACAACTAGCTCGCCGGGCTGCCATGGTTGCAAATGATGCAATTGATTGGGGTATGGGTGAAGCTCTTGCACTTGGTTCTTTACTAACCGAAGGAAATGTAGTTCGTTTGGTCGGTGAAGATAGTCGCCGCGGCACATTTGGTCATCGCCACGCCGTAATCGTGGACAAGAAGACTGGATGGCAGTACAAGCCACTAAAGACTTGCTACGAGCCTGGTGCCAAACTAGATGTTTATGACTCACTTTTAAGTGAGTACGCAGCCATGGGATTTGAATATGGATATTCAGTTATTCGTCCCGAAGCCTTAACGATTTGGGAAGCACAGTTTGGTGACTTTGCTAACGGTGCGCAAACCATAATCGATGAATACATCACAACCGGTGAGCAAAAGTGGGCCCAAAAGAGCAGTGTGGTTTTACTCTTGCCACACGGCTACGAAGGCCAGGGTCCAGATCACTCTTCAGCACGAGTTGAGCGATTCTTGCAGCAATGCGCGCAAGACAACATCACTGTTGCAATGCCAACAACGCCAGCAAGTTTCTTCCATTTGTTGCGCTGGCAAGTAAAGTCAAAACTCACGCGACCGCTGGTTGTTATGACGCCAAAATCATTGTTGCGAGCAAAGTTTGCAACTTCAAAAGTTAGCGACTTCACCGAAGGAACCTTCAAGGCAATCATTGGCGACACCACGGTGAATCCAGATGATGTGACTTCAGTTCTACTTTGCAGTGGAAAGGTCTATTACGACCTGGCTGCTGAGCGTGAAAAGCAAGGTCGTAAGGATGTGGCAATCGTTCGCCTGGAGCGGTTGTATCCGTTGCCTTCAATTACCTTGCCGCCAGAACTTGCGCGCTACCAAAACTTAACTAGTGTTCGATGGGTGCAAGAAGAACCAGCGAATCAAGGTGCCTGGAGTTTCATGGCCATGAACTTGCCCGCTGTTATTAACCGAGCGATTACTGGTATTTCGCGCCCAGCTTCAAGCTCCCCTGCTGTTGGATCACACCATCGCAGTGAGCTAGAGCAACAAGCACTTGTTGCACAGGCTTTTAGTTAATCGAAGGACTCGGAAGGATTCACAATGTACTTTACTGACCGAGGTATTGAAGAACTAGAAAAGCGACGCGGCCAAGAAGAAGTAACGTTCGAGTGGCTGGCAGAACATATGCGGGAATTTGTTGACACTTTTCCCGACTTTGAAGTACCAACTGAGCGACTAGCAACCTGGCTAGCTCGTCTTGATGATGAGGAAAATGTCTAATGCGCGCCGTTGTTGCAATCAGTGGGAATCAAGAAAACCCCTTCGAAGGATTTTCAATTTGTGAACATCCAGATCCAGTAATCGCTGATGGCTGGGTCCGGGTTGCTGTCAAGGCTGCAGCGATCAATCACCATGATGTTTGGACTTTGCGCGGCGTGGCAACTGCTCCAGAAAATTTACCAATCGTTCTTGGCTCTGACGCTGCTGGCACGTTAGATGATGGCACACCTGTAATTGTGCATGCGGTACTTGGTGATCCGTCCAAAGGTGATGAGACCCTAGATCCCAAGCGTTCCTTGTTAAGTGAAGTTCATGATGGAACCCATGCCGAGTTCGTTACGGTCCCGGCTTACAACGTGATTCCAAAACCTGATTTTCTAACCTTCAAAGAAGCTGCTTGCCTTCCTACCGCCTGGCTAACTGCCTACCGAATGCTATTCACAAAATCTGGACTACAAAAAGGTGACACCGTACTGATTCAAGGCGCAGGTGGTGGTGTTGCGACGGCATTAATTCAACTTGCGAGTGCTGCTGGTTTTGTAACTTGGGTTACCTCGCGCGATGAAGCCAAACGCGAATATGCAAAGTCCATTGGTGCCAGCGAAGTCTTCGAGTCTGGTGCGCGCCTGCCTGGCAAAGTTGATGCAGTTATGGAAAGTGTTGGCGAAGCAACTTGGTCCCATTCCATGCGAAGTCTGCGCCCTGGCGGAAGAATTGTAATTTGCGGCGCTACCAGTGGCGCTAATCCCCCAGCCGATTTGAATCGGTTGTTTTTCTTGCAACTTGAAGTAGTTGGATCGACTATGGGAACCCGGGCTGAGTTCGAAAGCTTGCTTAAGTTCCTCGGCGACACTGGAGTGCGCCCACACATTCAACAGGTATTTGCACTCGAAGATGCAAGGCAAGGTTACGAACTTATGGAGCAAGGCGAAATTCAAGGAAAACTTGTCCTAGTTCCTTAAATTGTTGCTTTCTTGCTCGAATTCAAGGCTTTAAATAAGTTGATTCTCATTAGCGCTAAGTACTCTTGAGTTATGAGCAAACTAACGATTCCAAGTCTTCGCAGATTCAACTTAATTGCCGGCGTTGTGCACTTGCTGCAGATGACTGCAGTCCTGGCACTCTCGACAGATTTCAGCCTTCCGGTAACCGCAACTTACATGGCTGGTCCGCCAGGAACTATTTACTCCGAACCAATAATCGTGTTCGAGACTCCATTGGCACTTGGTGTTGCACTGTTCCTAGGTTTGTCTGCGTTAGCTCATTTCATAGTCGCGAGCCCACAATTCTTTGGGCGATACGGCAAAGGTTTAGAGGAAAAGCGTAATTACTTCCGTTGGGTCGAGTATTCAATCAGCTCATCAGTAATGATCGTTTTGATTGCTCAAATCACAGGCATCGCAGACATCACTGCACTTGTTGCAATCTTTGGCGTAAATGCTTCCATGATTCTTTTTGGCTGGTTACAAGAAAAGTATGAACAGCCAGGAAACGGTGGCTGGGTTCCATTCATATTTGGCTGCATCACTGGAATGGTTCCTTGGTTGGCCGTGGCAATCTATGTAATTTCGCCAGGCAACCCGTCAACTGAAAGTGCACCTGCCTTTGTTTACGGAATCATCGCGACAATTTTTTTGTTGTTTAATTCATTCGCTTGGGTGCAATACAAGCAATACAAAGCTCAAGGCAAGTGGAGTAACTACTTGCATGGCGAACGCATCTATATCGTGTTGAGTTTGGTTGCAAAGTCACTATTGGCTTGGCAGATCTTTGCCAACACTCTTATACCTGCTTAATGTGTCCTGGCTTAGGCCAAATTCGATAAGTTACCGTGCCCAACACGGCGTGATATGGAATCAAGCCATAAGTTATTGAATAGTCACTGACCAGGTAATTATCGCCTTGGACAAAAATGCCATCAGATTCAATTCGCAAAACTCGCTTCACATCAAATTGAAATTCGTGTTTAAAGACCACAATGTCACCAAGGACGATTGGTCCATCATTTCGAACCAGAACTCGCTCACCTGGGGCAAGCGTTGGAATCATGCTTAACCCTGAAACTACTGCTATTCGATAGCGCATTTCCCCATTGTTCCAGCCCTAATCTGCAGGCCCGAACCCACGGCAGTAATCTTGACATAGGCGGGTATCCGCCCAAACTTCGGAGGAAATATGAAGCTTTTCGCATCAACCATCACAGTGAACGCTCACTGCGATCTACCTTGTGGCATCTACGATCCAGCCCAAGCTCGTATCGAAGCACTTTCAGTAAAGGCCTGCATGGAGAAGTACCACGCATCAGATGATGCTGACTTCAAGGCACGCGCGGTAGCTATCAAAGAAGACCGTTCACACCAAGTGAAAGAACACCTTTGGGTTCTATGGACTGACTACTTCAAGGCACCACATTTTGAGAAGTACCCAAACCTAAATGAACTATTCAACGAAGCAACAAAGCTTGCTGGCGCTGGTGGCACCAAGGGAACCAACGACGTTGCAGTTGCCGATAACTTGATCGCAAAGATCGACGAAATCGCTGCAATCTTCGCCGACTCAAAGAAGTAAAAACCTAACTCATGATTTTGGTGCGCGAGGCAACGCCTGAAGATGTAGCCCAAATGCACCAAATGATTAACGAGTTAGCCGAGTACGAAAAAGCTCCAGAAGAAGTAATCGCGATTGAACAAAACCTGATGAAGGCATTGTTCGGTCGCGATTTTTCGTCTCCAGAATTCGATCAACATGACAGTATTGAATCATCGGGCATTGCAAATACCCCGCATGGACAACCTGCGCTTTATGCCTTTGTAGTCGAAGACCCTGAAGATTCAGATCAACTTGCTGGGATGGCAATCTGGTTTTTGAATTACAGCACTTGGGATGGCTCGCATGGGGTTTATCTTGAGGACCTTTATGTTCGTCCGCAATACCGTGGCCAGGGTATGGGTAAAGCGCTAATGAAAAGACTTGCCCAGGTTTGTATTGAAAATGATTACTCCCGGTTTCAATGGTGGGTTCTGGATTGGAATCAACCAGCAATCGAGGTCTATCGAGCTATGGGCGCTAAGGCCATGGACGAGTGGACCGTACACCGAGTATCAGGTCAAGAACTTAAGGATCTCGCCAGCGAATAGTCGGGCGGTCATATCCGTAGCGCGGTAATAGGTTAACGTCGTAATGTGAACACAATAGATTTAGCCGTTCCGGCCCAACCAGAATATGTTGGATTGATTCGAAGTACTGCAGCTCATATTGCAGCGCATGCGAACTTAACCATAGATGCAATTGACGATTTACGACTAGCAGTTGATGAAGCCTTTGCAGTCCTCATAGCCCATGAACCAGAGACTGGTGTGGTATCCATTCGGTTCACAATTGGCGCAGAGCAACTAGATATTGAATTAACTGGTCCAGCCGGCAGCCCTCCTCCAGATAAATCATCATTTGCTTGGACTGTGCTGAGTGCATTAGTGCACGAGGTTTCCGCAAAAACTTCTCCGGCAGGTTTAGTAACGCTATTACTAACTGCCAAAGTGGTGGCTAGTGCCTAAAGACGACTTGCGGTCAACTGATCGTGGGATGTTTGAGCAACTTGCAGCTCTAGAAGCAGGTACCAGTGAACACGAGAAAGTTCGTGCTGCGTTAATTGAACGACACTTGCCGTTAGTAACATTTATGGCAAGGAAATTTGCGGATCGCGGTGAACCCCTTGATGATCTAATCCAAGTTGGCACCATTGGGTTAATAAAAGCAATCGATAGGTTTGAGATTTCTAAAGGTTTTGAATTCTCGACTTTTGCCACCCCAACCATCGTTGGGGAAATCAAGCGTCACTTTAGAGATAAAACTTGGGCGGTCAGGGTTCCTAGAAGACTTCAGGAACTTGGGGCTTCGGTGACTAAGGCCACTAATGAGTTAACTCAAAAATTGGATCGCTCACCAACTCCTAAAGAAATTGCTAAACACCTAGGCATAACGGTTGATGAAGTAGCAGAAGCATTGGAATCTAACTCCGCCTACTCCACAATCAGCTTGGACATTACCTCAGACACTTCAACAAGCATCAGGGACACTTTTGGAGCTTTGGACGAAGCATTAGAGGGCGTTGAATACCGGGAGTCGCTTAAGCCATTGCTTGCACAACTCGAAGACCGTGAAAAACGAATTCTGCAAATGCGATTTTTTGAAAACTTGAGTCAAAGTCAGATAGCAACAGAACTTGGAATCTCGCAAATGCATGTGTCTCGAATCCTAAACAAAGTTCTTAGTCACCTGCGAGAAGGTTTAATCAGCAACTGATGGCGTATGTGGTGTTCTTACTAAAGCGACAAATCCAAAAATGCCAAAACCCGTAACTACGATTCCAACGACTTTATAAACCATCAAAGTTCCACTGAATAGTGTGTACCCAGCAATTCCAATGAAGAGTTGAAGTAGCAGGTAAGGCGTACGAGCCCAGTTCTGTTGCTTTAAAATTCCTCGAGTGCAAGCCGCAAGTGATCCAGCAAGCATGGAGTAAATGATGAATTGAACTAATGGTGAACCAACCGAACTATGCTCTACGGTTCCCCTGATAACAATTGAAAGTCCATAAAGGAATATCGCTGCGGATTCAATTACACCGATCGCTAATGCTAACTTCTTCACGTTCCAACCATATCGGATTCCTGAAAATTCGCAGGTAGAGTTAAGTTATGCGCGCACTATTGGTTGCAAACACATTTGCGACTACAACTGATGGCTCAATTCAGTCCCAAGTGGTGAGTGAACTTTCAAAATTCTTAGATGTCACTGTGGCTAATACCTCAGCTCGAAATGACGCCATTGAGTTTGCCAAAGGGGCGCAGCAGCAAGGATTCGAGATTGTGATTGGGCTTGGTGGTGATGGCACCATCAATGAAATTGCAAATGGACTTCTGGCAAATGGACCGAATCCGCAGGGTCCAATGCTTGCTGCAATTCCTGGTGGAAATGGAAATGTATTTGCCAGAAATATGGGACTGTCAGAAAACCCACTTGAAGCAACGGCTCAAATCTTGAGATCTCTTGATGCGAAGAATTTCAAAGACATTGGCGTTGGAAAGATAGCCACAAATAACATTTCTCGCTGGTTTTTATTTAACGCTGGCATCGGCCTAGATGCTGCAGTAATTGCAGAAATGGAAGCTCGAAGAGCTAACGGGAAGATGGTAAGTGACTTTGCATACGCGGCCCTAGCGCTTAAAGAATTATTTGCTAAAACGGATCGCAAGCATGCTGCGCTTAGCTTGGTATCAAATTCCGGCGCAGTTCATCACGATGCCTATTTTGCACTAATCATTAATTTGGCGCCTTGGGCTTATCTGGGCTCGAAGCCACTGAACCCACTGCCTTCAGCCAGTCACGATACGGCTCTAGATGTATATGCGCCCACTTCACTTTCGATACCGGCAGTTTTTAAACTTGCCAGGCGTGCCTTAGCTGGCAAATCTGCCGAGAATGACAAAAATGTGATTGCGCTAATAGATCAGAATCAGGTTCATATCCAAGCCGAACGTCCACTATGGATTCAGGTTGATGGTGATGTCATCGCACAATCAACTGAACTTACGGCATCTCATTTACCAAATGCGCTTCGGACTTTGGCTTATTAGTCACGTTAAGAAATCGAATTCGGACATTTTTTAAGCGATCGGATAGCGAACAGACTGAATTTACATAAAAAAATCGTAATTTTATGGGCTAAAGCCTTGTGAAAACAGTCACGAAGTGAGAAACTGGACTCTGCAGATTGGATCCAAGGGGAACCTTAGAGTAAAAATCGCAGATTGACCGTTTATCCGTAACTACATGTTGGAGGATCGCGTGGACTGGCGCCATGGGGCAGCCTGCCGTGACGAAGATCCAGAACTCTTCTTCCCCATTGGCAATACAGGCCCTGCAATTTTACAGATCGAGGAAGCGAAGGCTGTCTGCCGGCGCTGCAAAGTCATCGAGCCATGCCTGAAGTGGGCACTGGAGACTGGGCAAGATTCTGGTGTTTGGGGTGGAACAAGTGAAGATGAGCGTCGTGCAATTAAGCGCCGTGCCCAGCGTGCCCGAGCTCGTGGCCTAGAGCCAACCCCGCACGTTTTTGAATCTGACTTACCTAATCCTTAAAACTTTTCGTCGATTTCGGCAATGAGGTTTGTGATTAAAACTTTAATCTCATCTCGGATCGGGCGAACGCTTTCTAGCCCCTGTCCAGCTGGATCCTCTAGCTTCCAATCGAGATAAGTTTTGCCAGGAAAAAATGGGCACTTGTCACCGCATCCCATGGTGATTACATAATCACTTGCGATCACTGCTTCATCAGTTAAAACTTTAGGTGTTGCAGTATTTAGGTCAATACCTTCTTCTGCCATCGCAGCAATAGCCGCTGGATTAACTTGGTTGCCAGGTTCAGTGCCTGCAGAAAGTACGGCAATTCGATCGCCAGCCATATGCTGAAGATAACCGGCTGCCATTTGGGATCTTCCGGCATTGTGCACGCAAACGAATAAAACTGATGCTTTGATAGTCATTCTCCAACATTAGTTGGTAATCAATTCACCGGAGTAAGCGAGCCTTGCTAGTTAACCAAAAATTCATTCAACCCCATAGTCACCTACCTGAAACCAATAGCCATGGGCTACCGTTGAGGTATGTCGGATGTTCGTGCGGATATGGTTGCAAACGTGATGGAAATTTATGTCACTGCAGGTGCCACGCTCAATGTGGGCGACACAATTGCCTTGCTGGAATCTATGAAAATGGAGATTCCAGTCATCGCTGAAGAATCTGGGACCATCTCAAGAGTCGCCGTAAGCATCGGAGATGTTGTACAAGAAGGCGACTTGATAGTCACAATTAATTAGTTTCGAGCCGAAGTACTGGGCATAAGTTTCTGGGCATAAAAAAAGTCTGGCGAACCAGACTTTTTTTGACAAATAGGCTTAAGCGTTTGGACGACGGCCGTGGTTTGCCTTGTTCTTCTTACGATCACGCTTTTTGCGGCCGCGCTTGCTCATGAGGTGCTCCTTGCGGTTTAGCTTAGGTCTACAGAATACGCGGTAACCGTTACTGAAGGAAATTCACTCCGGAAATAGGTGGGATTAAGCTCAAAAATGTTAAAACAATGTCTGATTTGTAATTAGATCTGCTGAATTGTTTCTCACATTTCCAACGCCAGCACCAACTTCCCAGGCTTGGATTTCTACTGACGCCGCAGAATCCAGAACTTCGTTCAATGGGCTGACTGGCGCAGATAACCAAATTTCCTGTAACTCTGGGGTCAGCAAAACTGGCATTCGATCATGGATATAGGAAAAATCAGCGCTAGCCGCTTGCGTCAAAATTGCAGCCGACCAAAGTAATTGTCCGTCTGGTTGTTTCCAGGATTCATAAATTCCAGCCAGACCCAGCACTGAATCGTTAGTGGCTGAGAAATAATACGGTATCTTTTTGCCTGGACTGCCCTGCCATTCGTACCAACCATCTGCGGGAACTATACATCTGCGCTTTGCCAAGGCAGATCTAAAGGATGGCTTCTCGGCCACAGTTTCACTTCGGGCATTAATCATGCGAGATCCAATTGCAGGATCCTTTGCCCAATTTGGAACCAGGCCCCAAGAAAACGCAGCAAGGAGTGACTCGCTATTTTGCGAAACAATCGCTGGAATCTGATGAGTTGGTGCCACATTGAAATTGGGTTGAAAAGGTTCAGCGCCAAGTTGGCTCATTGGGATTGCCGGTGAAGTTAAATCTGCAATCCTCCCTTCCAGGATTGCAATGGAACTGACCTTAAATTGACTGGCAATCACCTTGGGATCGGTCTTTAAAGTGAATCTTCCACACATATTCCCTAAGTCTGCCAGCCGTTAGGCTTATAGATATGCCTGATCTGTGGAATGCTCCAAACCGCACTAACCCAATAAGTGCACGGGTGCGCATTCCTGGCTCAAAATCCTTAACAAATCGCTGGCTCATTATGGCTGCGCTATCCAGTGGTGAATGTCGAATCAATCACCCGCTCCAAGCTCGCGACACACTTTTGATGGCCCAAGCACTTTCCGCCCTAGGTAGTTCGGTTGAAATTCAAGAAGATGCTTTTGTAGTTACTTCAGGCAAAACTTCAGAATCAGTTCAAGTTGATTGCGGCTTAGCTGGAACCGTAATGAGATTTGTGCCACCTGTTGCAGCGCTTAGTTCCAGCCAAGTTAAATTCGATGGCGATCCGCACGCAAGAGTTCGCCCCATGAAACAAATAATTGCAGCCCTTAGGGATTTAGACGTTGAAATTGATGATGATGGCCGTGGCACTTTGCCCTTTACGGTCGCAGGAAAAGGATTTGTTCCTGGCGGCTCGGTAACAATCGATGCCTCCGAATCCTCACAGTTTGTTAGTGCACTTTTGCTTGCCGGCTGTCGCTACGACGCTGGCGTAACCGTTATTCATTCTGGTGCTGCGTTGCCTTCCATGCCACACATTGATATGTCAGTGGAAGTTTTGCGCGAACTTGGAATTCAAGTTGATGTTGACGTTCAAGATTCCACGCGTGCCAGCTGGAAAGTTCATCCCGGAGTTCCGAGATCTTTCAATGTCACCGTGGAACCAGATTTATCTAATGCCGCGCCATTCCTAGCCGCCGCCTTAGTTTGTGGTGGCTCGGTAACAATTCCAGATTGGCCAGTTGAAACGACACAAGCTGGTGACGCGCTAGTTTCACTGCTGCCACAACTGGGCGC
>CANLIF010000017.1 GCA_947491175.1 Actinomycetota bacterium | reverse complement strand
GTTGGCATTGTCGATGCTGACATCTACGGGCACTCAATTCCCGACATGATGGGGGTCACCCAGGCTCCACTAAAAGTCGAGAACATGATTATGCCGCCACAAGGTCATGGGGTTCGCGTAATGTCAATGCTGGCGCTTAAGCCAAAAGGTCGGCATGAACCAGTAGCAATGCGCGGTCCGATGTTACATCGTTACCTTGAATCGTTCCTATGTGAAGTTTGGTGGGGAGACCTAGACGTCTTGCTACTTGACCTTCCACCAGGCACTGGGGACATTGCGATTAGCACTGCACACCTATTGCCACAAAGCGAACTCATCATTGTCACCACTCCTCAGCCAGCATCTGCTGACGTGGCAATTCGAGCTGGCATGTTGGCGCCCCAAGTGAATCAGCGAGTCAGTGGCGTAATAGAAAACATGTCTGCCTTTGCTTGCCCGCACTGTGGTGAACCAATCGATATGTTTGGATCTGGCGGCGGCAAGATGGTTGCTGAGACTTTAAGCCAGAACGTGGGTCAAGAAGTTCCACTACTAGGTCGAATTCCGTTTGATCCAGGTCTGCGTGAAGGTGGCGACGCTGGAATGCCGTTTGTGCTATCTCACCCAGATGCACCAGCTTCTCAGGCAATCATCGAGATGGCTACAAAACTGGGCTCACGGCCACGTGGTTTGGTTGGAATGAACTTAGGTGTAACACCTAATAGAGATTAAGTAGCGTCTGGATCAAAAACTGGGTTAACTTTGGCTGGCCTGCTAGCTGGAGATTTTGGGCTATCAGAAAGTCCAGCAAGTCCTGCCGCTGATGAAACTGCCTTGGTTGTTAGGCCTCGCGGGGTTAATCCACGAAGATCCTTGGCAATGTCAGTCACTGCTTTGGTATCAACAGAACCCGTTAGTTCAGCAGTTGCCTCACTGGCTTTGGCGCGCATAGTTTTGATGAACTTTGCAAACTGGGCAGCCATCTCAGGTAGTCGTTCCGGGCCAAAAACAATCAAGCCGATCATCGCAATGACCAAAAATTCTGTCCATCCGATGTTCATAACCCGACTGTACTCCCCTGTTGAAACAACTAACTTTGGTCTGATCCCAATGTTACTTCGATAACAGTGCCATCTGAGAGCGTTAACTCAACAACGTCACCTGCACTCTTTGCTCTAATCCTGACAACCAACTCAGTGCCATCACTGACTTTCACACCATCAATAGCAGTGATTACGTCACCTGCTGCAAGGTCAGTCGCCGAAGCTGGGCCACCCTTTACTATCGATTGAACTAGCGCACCCTGTCCGTCAAATGTCATGTCCAGCTGAACGCCAATGACTGGGTAAGTAGACGAGCCAGTTTCAATTAGTTCGGTTGCAACGCGCCTGGCTTGATTAATTGGAATTGCAAAACCAAGTCCGATGCTTCCACTTTGTCCAGAAACTGAACTTCCAGTTGTTGCGATTGCAGAATTTATGCCAATCACCTCACCGCGGGAGTTAACCAATGGCCCGCCAGAGTTTCCAGGGTTAATTGCCGCATCCGTTTGAATCGCACTGATGAATGAAACGTCAGTTGCCCCGCCAGCTGTAACCGGGCGATTTAAAGCCGAAACAATTCCGCTGGTAACTGTTCCCGTTAGGCCAAGTGGTGAACCAATTGCAATGGTGGCATCGCCGACGAGGACATTGTTTGAATCACCAAGCACAGCAACAGGCAAATTCCCACGATCGATTCTAAGAACTGCTAAGTCATAAGAAGCTTCGGTTCCAACGATTGTGGCAGAAGCTTGGGTTTGGTCTTGAAAAGTTACCGTAATTTTCTGCGTGCCACCCGCACCATCAACTACATGGTTATTGGTTAACACAAAAGATTCTTTTGCTGTGCTTCGGATGATAAAACCAGATCCAGTTCCCGATCCCTGGTCAGATGAGACGTCAATAGATACGACTACTGGAAGCACCGCTTGCGCAATTCCCGCAATTGAGTCATCTGCACGTGGCGAAGTATCGCCACTTGTACTTGGCAGCGAGATTGATGGAGCTGGAATGTTTCCAATCATGGATGCGCCGATGAAACCGAGCATGCCCGCAAGCAGTCCGCTGATTACGCCAGCGATGATTGCGTTCTTGACGGCAGGAGACGCAGTGCTTCTCGATTGCTCTGGCATGCTGACAGGAGGTGCGTAAACCCAAGTTGTGGTCGGTGTGGGAACAATGGCCACTGGTTCTGCAACGGGTTCTGCTGGTGGTTCCACTGGCGCATCATCGAGTGCGGGAGCTGTATTAAGTGCGGGAGCTGTTTCTTGGGTAGGTAAGTCGCCAACTGAAGGTATCTCGGGCAGGTTCTGCGGGTCTTCGGGAATCTGAGTCATGACCTATCTTTCTTACTAATGTGCATTATTTCGCGGTACCTCTATTCTCTACGATCAATCCTGGTCATTGCTATCCGAACTCCCTTTCTTTACCAGATCTGAATTAATCTCTAGTAAAAAATTGGAATGACCTTAGCCAAAATCCGATCCTGGCCGTACGCTTACTTCATGGCACCAACTGATCCACGCATCCTGGCAATCCACCGCGCTTCCACTGACTACGCCGAGAGTTGGGCAGGTGAGGACGGAATTCGCCGCCATGCTCGAGCCAAGGCCGCCGAAATTGGTTGCGTAGCAATGGGTCCCGGTGCTGGAAGTATTGTGCGCACCTTGGCTGCAGCCGTGGATGCAAAAAATGTTGTTGAAATCGGAACTGGCGCAGGAGTCTCTGCGCTTTGGCTTTTGGATGGCATGAATCCTGAAGGCGTTTTGACCAGTGTTGACGTTGAAGCTGAACACCAGTTAATTGCCAAAGATGCGATTTCCCAAGCCGGCATCGCCGCTAATCGAGTTCGGTTGATTAATGGCAAGGCTGACGAAGTTTTAGATCGCCTTACCGAATCGGCATATGACATTGTTTTGATTGCTGGCAAACCAATCGACCTAGCTGACCACATAACCCGCGCTTTGAAATTGTTGCGAAGTGGTGGAATACTGATTATCGACCGCGCGCTTTGGAACGATAAGTTAGCCGACCCTGCTCAGCGCGATCCAGATACGGTTGCAATGCGCGGCGCGATCGAAGGGCTGGCTAACAGTGAAGAATTTGTTGGATCGTTGCTTCCTGTCGCTGGCGGACTGCTCGTGGCTGTAAAGAAGTAGCTCTCTGCATTTTTTGAAGTTCTCTGACTTAGGTGCACTTTCTGAATCCAATTCATTAGATAAGCCAAACGAATAAGATTGCCTAATGGCCCAAGAATATTGGACAATTAGCATCGACACCGGCGGGACGTTTACCGACTCCGTGGCACGTGCAGATGACGGAACAATGCTTGTGGCAAAAGTCCCATCCACACCAGATGACCCTGGGCGAGCTCTCATTCAATCCATAGACGTCCTGGCTGGACAAGGACTAGATGTTAAAAATGTACATATAATTTGCCACGGCACGACTATCGCCACAAATGCAATCCTTACAGGTCAATTCTCCAAGGTTGCCCTTCTCACTACATCTGGATTTAGAGATGTACTCGCAATTCGCAACGGAACCCGCCCTGATATCTACAACCTTCGCGTTCCGCGCCCCACTGAATTGGTGACCAGAGAAAACAGGATTGAAGTACGGGAGCGCATAACGCGCGGTGGCGAAGTCTTACAAAAACTTACTGATAACGAAATTGACCGAGTAATCGAAGAGCTGCGAATAATTCAACCTGAGGCTATAGCAATTTGTTTACTTTTCAGCTACAGCAACGATGATCATGAGGTTCGTCTTGCCACCAAAGTTCGTGAAGCATTCCCTAATTTATCTGTTTCTGTTTCTAGCGAAGTAGTTCGTGAATTTCGCGAGTATCCGCGCACATCTACGACCGTCATAAACGCTGGTTTACGTCCGATTGTTGGAAGTTATCTCGAAAAGGCCCAGCAGAGTTTGACGGATTCAGGAATAACTGCGCCATTTCTTGTTATGCAATCCAACGGTGGATGCGCCATTGCAACTCGATCCGCATCTGATGCCCACCGACTAGTTCTATCGGGGCCGGCTGGCGGCGCTGCAGGCCTGATTCAACTCGCTAAACAGCATCAAATTTCTAAAGTGATTGGCCTAGACATGGGCGGTACATCAACTGATATTTGTCTGATTAAAGATGGTCTCTTACCTCTGCAAAGTTCCCAAACTGTAAACGACCACACACTACTTGCGCCGAGTGTCGACATTCACACAATTGGTTCAGGAGGTGGCAGCATTGCCTACGCTGACATAACGGGAAGGCTCAAGGTTGGACCCATTTCAGCTAAGGCTGTACCTGGGCCGGCCGCATACCTTCGGGGTGGAAACCAGGCAACCTTGACCGATGCCCATGTTGTGTTGGGCACCCTTGGAAACAGCAACCTCGCTAGTAATCTCACGCTAGATAAAAATGCAGCCGTACGGGTCATAACCGAACTTGCCGGCAAACTCGGGCGAGATGTCACCGAAACAGCGCTGGCAATCGTGTCACTTTCAGTTGCGCAAATGGTGCGAGCACTTCGCAGAGTGAGTGTCGAGCGGGGCCTTGACCCACGCGAATTTACACTTGTTCCATTTGGTGGCGCTGGACCACTCCATGTCGGGCTATTGCTAAGACATCTCAATTTAGGTCGAGCGCTGGTACCAAATCTGCCAGGACTGTTCTCCGCTAACGGCCTCCTGACTGCTGGCGTACGACTTGATGCAGCCCAAACACTACTCACTCCTTATGCGGTGAATGATATCGAATCGTATGCGTTATGGTTTGCGGCTAAACACTTAGAGCTTGCCGAAAAACTATCAAGTGACGGTGTTGAACAAAATCAGATTTCATTTGAAACTGCAATAGATGCTCGCTACCTTGGTCAAGGTTACGAATTAACAATCCCACTGACACCTACAGTTGCCGGAATCGCAGATTTACCCGAGTTGTTCCATAAGGCGCACTTTGATCTTTATGGCCATTTCAGTGTTTACCAACCAATCGAGGTTGTCACTTTACGCACGAGTGCTAAAGGCGCATTCCCTGAAATCCCGCCAGCTCCATTAGAAATTGGTAACCAAGCCCCCGAACCTCAAGCACTAATCGGATACGAGCGAGTAATCTTTCCTGATTTTCCAGAAGGTATCGACACTGCGCACTACCAACGAGAACGATTACTCGCTGGAAACATTCTTGACGGCCCTTGCATCGTGCAGCAGATGGACTCCACAACCGCAGTTCTACCAGGTCAGCGCGTAACGGTTACTTTACTTGGCGATCTACTGATTGAAGAGGTTAACTCATGAGTGCCACTAGCGTAGATCTCATCACGCAGGAAATTGTTGAAGCAGCTCTCACATCAGCAGCGCAAGAAATGGGTGGGGCACTAAAATTTTCTAGTTATAGCCCAATCATTCGCGACATGGAAGATTTTTCATGCGCCATCTTTACCTTTGACGGCGATCTAGTTGCCCAAGCCGACTACATACCCGCGCAACTTGGTGCCATGTCACTGGTTGTGAAGTCAGTAATTAAAGAATGGCAAACCGACATCAATGACAATGACATTTTTATCTGCAACCATCCGTACCAAGGTGCGATGCATTTGCCAGACATAAATGTTGTTGCACCTGTTTTCTTTGATGGGGAGATTGTTGCCTGGGCTGGCACTGCTGCACACCATATCGATGTGGGTGGAGTCAACCCTGGAAGTGAAGGGCCTGACTTAAAAGAACTATTTGCCGAAGGTCTTGTAATTCCCCCAACGAGGTTATACATAAAAGGTGAAGAGAATATTGATTTAGTAAAAACCATTACAGCTAACATTCGAGATCCGCTTAGTACCATTAGCGACTTGAGAGCCCAGCGTGCAGCCTGCAATCTAGGTAGGAATCGATTACTGGAATTGATCGAAACTTATGGCAACGCGGTATTGCAACAAGTTTTCACCAATAGCCTCGACTCGGTTGAGGCAGCAATCAAATATCGATTGCGGGAATTGAGCGATGGAGTTGGTGACGCAATCGGTTACCTCGACGATGATGGACGCAACGGCCCGCCAACTAAGGTGCGGGTGCAAGTCACAAAGCTGGGTGACTCCCTGACGATCGATCTTTCCGGAAGTGATCCGCAAGTTGCAGGCGCTATGAATGTCCCTTGGTCTAGCACTCGCGCTGGAATTGTCTATGCAGTTCGCACCGTTTTGGCTCCAGAGCTTGGAACCAACGATGGCTTATTACGAGCACTAAATGTCATTTGCCCACAAGGAAATGTCCTTAATCCTTTTCCTCCTGCAGCAGTTTCGGTTCGTCATAACACTTGTCAACGTTTTGCCGACACCGCAATTCGAGCGCTCGTTGATTTATGGCCAGATCTACAGGTAGCAGGAAGCAGTGTCACATTCTTTGGATGCAACATTGGTACAACATCTCCTAGTACTGGGCAGCCAACCGTACTTGCAGATGTCGTCGGTGGTGGAACAGGTGCATCAGCTGAATACGATGGGCTCGATGGGGTTGACACATACATGTCGAACGTGGGCCTTATGCCCGTTGAAGTTCTTGAAACGAATTATCAAGTCCGAGTTCTTAAAACTGAACTCATTGACGGCTCTGGTGGAATCGGGCAACATCACGGTGGGATGGGCATCCGCCGCGAATATCAAATCCTGGAGCACTCACAACATGCAACGTTCTATGCTGAGCAAACCAATCCAGAGTTTGTAGCTCTTGGACGCAACGGTGGTGGGGATGGCGAACCAGCCAAGTTGACACTGCTTGATAAGAATGGGGACATTGTTCCAATTCCAAGTAAAGTCTCCATGGACCTTGAGCCTGAAAGTGTTATCAGAGTGGAAACAAGTGGTGGTGGCGGATTCGGTCTGCCTGAGCGATAGGACTTGCCTACTGCTAGAAGTGAATCTGCCCTGCAGATTCTTTAATTAGGCAGTGTTCATTGATGCCAAAGAAGTAACTACTTCTTTGGCATTGCACTTACTGTGTCTTTTAATACAGCTCCGAGGTCTTTAACTTCCTGGGCATTAAGTTCAACAACTAAGCGTCCGCCGCCTTCAAGTGGAACTCGAAGGACATATCCGCGACCTTCTTTAGGGCATTCCATTGGGCCGTCGCCAGTGCGTGGCTTCATAGCTGCCATTTTGGTCACCTTTCAATAAGTTCCGTGAATTACGCTTTGATACCTCTATTATCCCTTAAAAACAGGCCGTAACGAAATCCGGACATTTCATTAAAACCCTTGCAAATAATGGATTTTTTAGAGCTCACAATGCAGTGAAATTCAAAATGCTAGGAAAGTTTGCCTTGCTCAACAAGGTCAGCAAACTTTTCCAATGACTTGCGCACGCCATAAACGAAACCGGGTTTAACAAGAGTAAATCCGACCTTTCCCAACAGGCCAAGTGGTAGATCTAAGTCTTCACTCCAGATGAACTTTGATGTCGTTTCGCTCGTTGCTACTACTTCGAATGTGCCAGTGCCTTTAACGACTTTGCCAGTGTGATTGACATCGCAAAGGTTTGGTGGTTGCCAGGCTGTGATCTCCATGGTGTCTAAAAATCCAATGCGCCAAACTCCAGTGAAAGCTTCGATCTTGCCACCCACGCCAGTTCCATCGCCATCAACTGGCCAAACTTTAGTGCCCAGCATCCACTGACTTTGGGCTTGCCAGTTTGTGATTGCATCCCAAACTTTTTGCGCTGGTGCTTGAATTGCTACTTCTAGTTCAATGTGTTCCATTAACCCTTTAACCAATCAAAAACCGTTTCTTCGCACTGCTTGAGCTGTGCAACCGAAACATGTTCGTTCCGAGAATGTGCAAGCCCAGGATCACCGGGGCCAAGGTTTACTGCGGGAACTCCCATCGCAGAAAATCTTGCGACATCAGTCCAGCCAAATTTCGGCGCTACTTTTCCACCTACTCGAGAAACTAGATCGGCTAGTGCGGGACGATCTAGTCCTGGCATTGCGCCAGGCGCGTTATCAACGAACTCAACTAAGAATCCGTCAAAAACTTCGCGGATGTGAGCTTCGGCTTGTGGTCCGCTTGTACTTGGTGCGTAACGGTAATTAACTTCAACGGTTGCTGAATCTGGAATAACGTTTCCGGCAATTCCGCCGGTAACTTCGACTGCATTTAATCCTTCGCGATATTCGAGTCCATCAATCATTACTCTGGCTGGCTCATACGTATTGAGTCTTGCCAAAATGTCACCCAGATTGTGGATCGCGTTATCCCCTAGCCAAGAACGTGCGCTGTGGGCCCTGGTTCCAACGGTCGAGACTTTAGCTCGCAGCGTGCCTTGGCAGCCTGCTTCTATGTTGGCATTTGATGGCTCAAGCAGTACCGCAATATCGGCAGCTAGCCATTCCGGATGCTCGGCCGCAATCAAAGTCAGGCCATTACGCTCACTGTCGACTTCTTCGCATTCGTAAAAGATATAAGTGACATCAAACTGGGGATTCTCGATTGAAACTGCTGCTCGAAGTGCAACCGCAACTCCGCCCTTCATGTCGCAAGACCCAATACCAAAAACCACATCTTCGGATACTTGGGTGCCATCACTTGGCAAGTTTTGACCACTTGCTACAAGGGCAGCGGTTTCATTATTGGCAACTGGCACGGTATCAATATGGCCAGCCACAATCACTCGCGAGGCTTTACCAAGGTTGGTTTTTGCGACCACAGAGTTCTTGAAGCAATGAACTTCAAGCCAGCTACATTTGACCAATTCCTGATAAATTGCATCGGCTAACGCTGCTTCATTGCCTGAAACACTTGGAATATTGACCAGATCCGTAGTCAACGCAACTATGTCGGCGTGCGGGTTTAACGCAACTATGTCCACACGACTACGGTAGTCCTGTAATGCTTTTTTCACTACTTAAGACCCCTGAATCCAAGGAATGACATGAGCCAGAGTCAAATTGCAACTGCTACCGGATTAGCCACCTACTCGGCTGATGTGCTGCTCGATGTTTGGTACCCAAAACCTGCCCTTGGTGACAAAGCCGAGCAAGTTTCTGGACTAGAGCGGGGAATTGATACTGACACACTTCGTAGCGTGCGGGTTGAAGTAATTACAACAACTTCCGATTTGAATTCAGCACCTGAAAATGCCGCTGATGCATACTTACGCTTACATTTACTTTCCCACCGCTTGATGGCTCCTCGCACCATAAACCTTGATGGATTATTTGGCCTACTGACAAATGTGGCTTGGACCTCCCTTGGTCCAGTTGCTGTTGAAAACGTAACTGAAGTAGCGATAAGGGCGCGAGCCAAAGGGATTAGCTTAAATGTGTTTGGACTTGATAAGTTTCCACGCATGTTGGACTACGTGGTTCCAACTGGGGTGCGAATTGCAGATGCGGATCGGGTTCGCCTTGGCGCCCACCTAGCAGTTGGCACAACTGTTATGCACGAAGGATTTGTTAACTTCAATGCGGGAACTTTAGGTGCCAGCATGGTTGAAGGGCGCATCTCGGCCGGCGTTGTTGTTGGCAATGGCTCTGACATTGGCGGTGGCGCCAGCATTATGGGAACTCTCTCAGGTGGCGGCAAAGAAGTAATCACAATTGGCGAGAATTGTTTAGTTGGGGCCAATGCCGGCGTTGGTATTTCACTTGGCGATAGTTGTGTAGTCGAAGCGGGCTGCTACATAACGGGCGGATCAAAAATCACGCTGCCAGATAACGCTGTGGTTAAGGCCAAAGAACTTTCTGGTGCACATGGGTTGCTATTCCGCCGTAACTCAGTTTCCGGCGCACTCGAAGCCGTAACTCGCGAAGGTACTTGGGGTGGGCTGAACGAAGCCCTACACAAAAACTAATTAACGCTTAGCTAGATCGGTGTAGTTGCGTTCAGCTTCACCAATGTAAACCTGACGCGGGCGCCCAATCTTGGTGTCTGGATCCGTGATCATTTCCTGCCATTGCGCAATCCAACCAGGCACTCGACCAATGGCAAACAACACAGTGAACATGCGAGTTGGGAAACCAATTGCTCGATAAATCAAACCGGTGTAGAAATCAACATTTGGGTAAAGCTTGCGCTCAATGAAGAATTCATCACTTAGCGCAGCTTCTTCGAGCTCACGGGCAATGTCAAACAATGGATCCTGTACGCCAAGCATTGTTAAAATTTCATGTGCATGTTTGCGCACAATTGCAGCGCGCGGGTCATAACTCTTGTAAACCCGGTGGCCAAAGCCCATGAGCTTTACGCCCTCTTCACGGTTCTTTACACGCTGAATGAACTGCTGGACGGTGTCACCCGAACTTTGAATTCCTTCAAGCATCTCTAGTACAGCTTGGTTAGCGCCACCATGTAACGGACCAAACAGAGCATTAATACCAGCCGAAACTGATGCGAACAAGTTTGCATGTGATGAACCCACCATGCGCACGGTTGAAGTTGAACAATTCTGTTCGTGATCTGCGTGCAAGATAAATAGCATGTCTAGTGCTTTGACTATGTCTGGGTTTGCTTCATACGGTTCTGCTGGGACCCCGAATGTCATGTTCAGGAAGTTTGAAACGTAATCAAGTGAATTGTCTGGGTAACGGGAAGGTTGACCAATAGTTTTCTTGTACGCATAAGCAGCAAGAGTTGGGATCTTTGCCATCAAACGAATTGTTGAAATCTCAACCTGACGTTCATCAAATGGATCAAGTGAGTCTTGGTAAAAGGTTGATAGCGCACTAACTGCACTACTTAAAACCGGCATTGGGTGAGCATCGCGCGGGAAGCCATCAAAGAACCGGCGAAGGTCTTCGTGCACCATGGTGTGCATGGTTATGTCTTGGGTAAATTTACTTAACTCACTAGGGCTTGGTAGGTGACCGTAAATTAATAGATAAGAAGTTTCTAGAAACGTACTTTTTTCTGCAAGCTGTTCAATTGGGTAACCGCGGTAACGCAAGATTCCATTGTCACCATCGATGTAGGTAATGGCAGATGCGCACGATGCAGTATTCATAAAGCCGTGATCAAGAGTTATGTGGCCGGTCTCTTTAAGTAACGAAGACACGTCATAACCTGAAGCGCCAACTGTAGCGGGGACCTCACCAAGAAGTAGTTCGCCATTCGGGTGGACAAGTTTTGCTTGGGACATAGTACAAACTTACTATTTGCACCGTTGCTAGGACTAATCGGGCTTTTTGCCACTCGCCTGAGTAGAGCGGGTGTTAATCGCCCGTTAACCGAGCGGCGGCGCTAGCAATTCGCTCATCAGTAGCAGTCAGCGCCAGGCGCACATAGTTCTGTCCGGCTGGGCCATAGAAATCTCCTGGAGCAGCCAAAATGCCCTTCTCCGCAAGCCAGTTAACGGTTTCTAGGCAGTCTGTTCCATTGGTAGCCCACAAATATAGGCCAGCCTGAGAATGCTCAATTTTGAACCCAGCCGAAACCAATGCGGTGTGAAGTACATCACGTCGCTTGGCATAGCGAGCTTTTTGAATTGCTACGTGCGCGTCATCAGCCAGTGCTGCAACAGTTGCTAGTTGGACTGGAGTTGAGACCAACATTCCCGCATGCTTGCGGAGTGAAACTATGTCAGCAATTAATTTAGTGTCACCAAGAACTGCGCCAGATCGATAGCCCGCAAGATTTGAGCGCTTTGATAGCGAATGAACCGCCAAGATTCCCGTGAAATCCGTACCGCAAACGCGCGGATCCAAAATCGAAATCGGCTGCGCTTCCCAGCCAAGTTCGATATAACATTCGTCGCTGACTACGGGAGCAGACAGTTCTCGGCCTCGAGCAACAATTGCTTTTAGCTGATCTACGGATAAAACTTCGCCGGTTGGATTGCTTGGTGAATTAACCCAAATCAAGTCGGCATTATCGGGAATATCAGAGGCTTGTTGGTATGTCACAAACTTTGCATGTGCCAGCATCGCGCCGACTGCATAAGTTGGATAAGCAAGTTCTGGAATCGCAACCGTGCTGTTTTGATTTAAACCAAAAACAATTGGCAACCAAGCAACGATTTCTTTTGAACCTATTGATGGCACAACTTGATCAGTGTTTAAATCTGCAGACATAATCCGCTTTGCCCAAGAAACCCAAGCTTGTCTGAGTTCTAATAGTCCAGCTGCAGTCGGGTAGCCCGGAGCGTTCGCTGCTGCCGCAAGTGCAGCAGCGATTACTTCTGGAGTGTCATCTACTGGCGTGCCGATAGATAGGTCAACAATTCCATCTGGATGCTTTCGCGCGAAGTCACCTGCTGCGGCAATTCGATCCCAGGGGAAATCTGGCAATCCATTTGCAAGTGGTGAAATCAGTTAACTCACCTGTGTTGGAAGTGACTTGATTTCTTCTGGGTCGTTACTGGTCTTACCAGTCTTTGACGCGCCGCCAGGAGAACCAATCGTCTCGAAGAAAGCAGTATTCACTCCTTTGAAGCTGTCCCATTTTTCTGGGACATCATCTTCGTAATAGATGGCTTCGGTGGGACAAACTGGTTCGCAAGCGCCACAGTCCACACATTCGTCGGCTTGGATGTACATCATGCGATCGCCTTCGTAAATGCAATCTACTGGGCATTCTTCGATACATGCCTTGTCTTTAACGTCCACACAAGGCAGTGCAATCACATAAGTCACTTCGACCTCCATACAAATTCTGCGAGAAACGTAACTTTCTCAGCACTACAAATCTACCTGTCTATTGGATTTTTTGTCGCATCAGGCTTGTGATTCAGGAAGTACCTGCTGAACTTCCTGAGGCAGACGCATTACAGGTAGGACGGAGGTCATGGAGAGCAAGACGGCGCCAGCAATTATGTAAGACGTGGAATACCAAGTCACGGTAAAAACTAAGTCCCCATTGGTTGATTCAATTGCCATCCGAAGCGTTACCAAAACCCAGATAACTAGGAATACTGTCCCCGCCAAGCGAGTTTGAAATTGTCGATTTAGCCACAGGATTGTCAGAACACAAACACTCAAAGCTAGAAATAATCCGTATGGGATTCGAATCCCCTGGATCAAAATTCGATCGGCGTGAGCAAAGCCTGCGATCAAACTTACAAAGATGCTCGACATTGCACTTAGTAAAACAATTTGAAGCTTTGTCATTTGACTAACCTATTTGACATTTGCTACTGACGACTTGCTATGCCATTAAACAAATCGATTTCTCTACCTAATTCATCAAACGGTCCAGCAAGTGCGCCAGCTACCAAACGGTAGTACTCAATTCCCATTACTTGCGCGCCTAGATTGTTCGATAACGCAAAGAATCCCTCTTCAGTACTGATTTGAGTAGCGTGCGCCCGCAGCGCGCGCATCTTTTGATCCGCAAATTCCCCGCCATCGATTGCAGTTGTCACAAGTTCATCAGGGCAAGCAAATGGGATTTCGTCTGGGTCTTGCGCTGCAAATCCCGTGTCCTCGCCAGCAGCTTTGAGCATTTCGATGCCAGCTCGCATCACGCTAACTGGAAACGCAGTCCAATAAACTTTTTCAATTAGCCAAGGTGCGCCAAGTTCTGGCGCAAAACTTGAAACCGCTGCTAAATCTCGGGCATAAGTGGCAACTCGATGTGCCTGAATATGATCTGGGTGTCCGTAGCCACCAAAATCATCGTAAGTCACTAAGACCTGCGGACGAGTCTGGCGAATAATTGTCACTAAGTGCTTTGCCGCTTCCAAAAGATCGGTACGCCAAAAGCAGTCAGCGCGATCATTCGGTGGCGTACCCATCATTCCGCTATCCCGAAACGCGTGTGGACCGCCTAACAGTCGCCAGTCAGTTACGCCAAGTTCAGCCATAGCTGATGCCAATTCCGTAATTCGATGTTTACCTAGTTCGTCAGATTGGTCAGCGGCTAAATGTGATAGTTCTGAAACTAAAATTTCGCCCTCTTCACCCAAAGTGCAGGTCACAAGAGTTACCTGAGCCCCGGCAGCCACATACTTAGCCATGGTTGCGCCACTGCCAATAGTTTCATCATCGGGATGGGCATGGACCAATAACAAGCGTTGATTTGGCAGATCAATATGGCTAGATGTCATGTACCAACTGTACGAGACACTCGAGAGTTAAACATGGCAGTATCAAGGGGTGACCGAATCTTTCCCGCGCCAAAGTGCGGCTACCCGCAATTTTCAATTAGGTGCCCCTCGCAGTTTTCAGGTTTCCGAATCAGGTGAGCAAGTTCTTTTTTTGCGAAGTGATAGCGGTCGTGATTCTGTTAACTCGCTATGGATTTATGACGTAGCTAGCCGAATCGAAACCAAGTTTGCAGATCCTAGAGCATTACTAGCAGACGATTCAGAAGTTCCAGCTGCGGAACGGGCTCGACGGGAACGAATGCGGGAAACAACATCTGGAATCACCAGTTACTCAACAGATGATGCCGGATCAAAAGTTGCGTTTGCACTTTCGGGGCAACTATTTGTCGGCCAAACATCGGGATCAAAACTAACTAACTTGAATGTGGCGGGTCCAGTAATTGATCCAAGGCTCTCCCCTAATGGCAACTTTGTTGCTTGGTCCAACGGAAAAGACTTATTCATTGCCGATTTCACCGGCACTGAAGTACGAAATCTCACTAATGAAGAATCTGAGAATGTTTCTTGGGGCTTGGCAGACTTCATCGCCTCCGAAGAATTTGGCCGCATGCATGGTTATTGGTGGTCACCCAATAGTGACAGTTTGATGGTCGAATCAGTTAACGATGCTGAAGTTCAAACTTGGTGGATTTCGGATCCAGCAACTCCAGCAAAAACTCCACAAGAAATTCGATACCCGGCTGCGGGTACCAAAAATGCAACTGTTGGACTTGAGAAAATTTCAATTACGGGCGAACGCGAATCGATTCGCTGGGATAACGACTCATTCGAATACTTGATTTCCGTTTCCTGGCAAAAGGATTGCAACGCACTTATAACCGTTGCCGACCGCGCGCAACAACATT
>CANLIF010000016.1 GCA_947491175.1 Actinomycetota bacterium | reverse complement strand
TTGTGCGAAGGCACCGGTTCAAATATCTTTTTAGTGAAGAACCAAACAATTATCACGCCATCAGAAGGTAGCGGGTTACTTCGCGGAATTACCAGAGATCTAGTTATCGAATGGGCACGGGATGCAGGATTCTCTGTTATCGAAAGAGACGTAGACCCATTGGAATTGTGGCAGGCCGAGGAAGTGTTTATAACCTCGTCAACTCGAGACATTCATCCAGTGACAGGATTAGCGAAGCTGGACATCATGGGAAACGTTGTTGATAACCGACTAATGGAGACAGGGTTACTTACTGAAAAACTGAGCATCCTCTTTAACGCTCACAAAACCGAAAATTTGAATTCATGAAAACCGAAAATGTCGAAACTAAAGAACGCAAGTCCTTTAGTGATCGTCTATACGGGGATTACATGGACCGGCGAAATGCAGCCCGATCCAATCGGGCGTTGGATGCTACTTGGCGCGGAATCATTTTGGTAGTTGGACTAACCATTGTTGGCATTGGCATTTTCTTTCTGCTTTTCCCCGGACCTGGCTGGGCCGTAATTTTCTTTGGATTAATTGTTCTGGCCACAGAATATGCCTGGGCCCAACGAATGTTGAATCCAGTTCGACAGTTTTCATCACGTTTGGTGCGACTATTTGTCAGTAGGGAGTACCGCGCGAAACGTAGCAACGTGATTTTGGTCGTTACGATCGTGATTGTTGTTATCGCATATGCGTATTGGGCTAAATGGGGTGCAACCATGCGTGGTTTCGAACCGATTTTGGTACCAATTGAGAAGCTGTTCAATCTAGAAATCTAGAATCGGTCTTGGACTCTCGTGACCTGGTAGATATACGGTCATTTGGCGGCGCTCCATTAGACTTTGACCGTTACCGCTTGAAAAGGAATCCTCCGCGTGCCAAAAGTTCTTGCCGGACCGCAACGCATCTCCACCGAGATCGACGCTGGCGCCTGCGCTTATGACGTTGTTGGAGACAAGGCTCGCCAGGTTGTAGTTGCCCGAGTGAATGGCGATATCGTTGATTTGAGTCATCCACTCCATGATGGCGATGTGGTCGAACCAATTTTGATTAGCGACCCAGAAGGACTATTGGTTCTGCGGCACAGTGTGGCCCACATTGTTGCCCAAGCTACCCAAGCTGTATTTGACGACGTAAAACTTGGCATAGGCCCACCAATTAAAGATGGCTTTTTTTATGACTTTGGTACGGATCGCACATTCACACCTGATGACTTAGTAACCATTGAAAAGAAGTGCGTTGAAATTATCAACTCTGGGCAAAAATTTTCCCGCCGAGTAACCAATCGCGATGAGGCTCGAGTCGAATTAAGTGCTGAACCTTTCAAGATTCGCTTATTAGGTGCCGACGAGGATGCAACTGTGATGTCTGAAGATGTTATGGAAGTAGGCGGCGGCGAACTTACTATCTATGACAACATCGATTTACGTAGTGGTGAGTTGCGCTGGTGCGACTTATGTCGTGGGCCTCATGTGCCAGACACTCGCTACATAGACGCTAGGGCGATTAAATTGATGCGTACTTCAGCCGCGTACTGGCTTGGGGACCAAAAGAATGAATCTATGCAACGGGTTTATGGCACAGCTTGGCCAACTAAAGACGGGCTTAAGCAATATCTAAATATGTTGGAAGAAGCCGAGAAGCGAGATCATCGCCGACTTGGTATTGATCTGGATCTATTTTCATTTCCAGATGAAATTGGTTCAGGCTTGGCGGTTTTTCATCCAAAGGGTGGAATCATCCGTCGACAGATGGAAGATTACTCAAGAGTTCGTCATGAGAATGCGGGTTACCAGTTCGTTTACACCCCACATATCACAAAGGGCGCACTCTTTGAACAATCAGGTCACTTGGATTGGTATCGCGAAGGAATGTTCCCCGCGATGCATCTGGATGAAGAGCTTCACGAAGACGGCACAGTAAAGCGCCAGGGCCAGGATTATTACCTCAAGCCGATGAACTGCCCATTCCACAACTTGATTTACAAATCTCGTGGCCGATCATATCGCGAGCTTCCATTGCGGCTTTTTGAATTTGGTTCGGTTTACCGTTACGAACGATCAGGTGTAATTCATGGCCTGACGCGAGTACGTGGCATGACACAAGATGATGCGCACATCTATTGCACACCAGAACAAATGGGTGGCGAACTGCAAAATCTTTTAGGTTTCGTTTTAGATTTACTTCGCGACTATGGGCTTGATGATTTTTATCTTGAGCTTTCTACTAGGAATCCAGAAAAATCTATCGGCACCGAAGCTGAATGGGACCAAGCAACGGCTGCTCTGGCACAAGCTGCCCAACAGTCAGGACTTGAGTTAGTTCCAGATCCAGGTGGCGCTGCCTTCTACGGTCCTAAAATTTCCGTGCAGGCGCGCGATGCAATTGGCCGAACTTGGCAAATGTCTACAATTCAAGTGGATTTCCAATTGCCGCAGCGTTTTGATTTGGAATATCAAGCATCAGATGGCACTCGAAGTCGCCCGATTATGATTCATCGCGCGCTCTTTGGATCAATTGAACGTTTCTTTGGCGTCTTACTTGAGCACTACGCTGGCGCTTTCCCGCCATGGTTAGCCCCGGTTCAAGTGGCAGGTATTCCAATCGCGGGTGCTCACGTTGATTACCTTGAAGATGTTGCCGCCCAATTACGAGCTCAAGGAATTCGCGTTGAAGTAGATGGTTCGGATGAGCGGATGCAAAAGAAAATTCGCACAGCTCAGACCCAAAAAGTTCCATTCATGCTGATTGCCGGAGATGAGGACATTGCCGCCGGGGCAGTTTCCTTCCGC
Organism: Actinomycetota bacterium; assembly: GCA_947491175.1. Lineage (GTDB taxonomy): Bacteria > Actinomycetota > Actinomycetes > S36-B12 > UBA5976 > UBA5976. The sequence goes on along the minus strand of CANLIF010000016.1, from coordinate 12,818 downwards.
TATCGCGACGGCACGCAAGAGAACGCAGTTCCAGTAGCAGATGCAATTAACAAAATCGTCGAGATTGTCTCCTCTCGCGTGCAAATCTGAGCCTTTGATGTCAACTGATCCTCGTGGACCGCATGCTTGGGACCGATTGTGGGCGCCACATCGCAAAGAATACTTAGTGGATCAAGCTGGAAATTTTGACGCAGACTCTTGCCCGTTTTGCATCGCCCAGGGAGTTTCTGATTCTGAAGGTTTGATTGTGGTTCGTCGAAGTGCAACTTTTGTTGTTATGAACAAGTATCCATACAACAGTGGTCATTTGTTGGTGTGCACAAATCGACATGTTCCGTTATACGACGAACTTACTTCAGAGGAAGTTACTCAGTTTGGAGAACTTACCGCGCAGGCAATGAGAACTCTGCGAACTGTCTCTAATGCAGCTGGGTTCAACATTGGACTGAATCAAGGCAATGTAGCGGGTGCGGGTATCGCCGATCACATTCACCAACATGTTGTTCCGCGTTGGGCAGCAGATTTGAATTTCATGCCGATAATCGGCGGCACAAAAGTCTTACCAGAACTAATCGAACAAACGCGGTTACTGCTCTCAGAAAGTTGGAGCGACTAGGAAGGCACCAGAGTTCTCCGTCGAGATCGTACTTCCTGGCGTCAAGTCCTTTGCAAAGACTGCAACTTGATTTGATTCGAGAACAACTATCGGATTCAAATCACTTGAAATCTTTTCGTATTGTTTTTCATCTGAGCCAGCACCCCACATGCGGGCCAGGTTTTCAGTGATGGCAATGCCGATGCGTTCACTAGTTTCGAAAGCTTCGCAAACCATTTCGCCATCGGATAAGACTGGAAGCCAAACCGGCTTGAGTGTAATTAGCCAATTGCCGAAAGTCCCAGTTCCGATTCCATCATCAATGGGAGTAATCGTTACTACGTCTGGATGTGACCAGGCGGTTTCCAGTTTTGTCACACTTATTGGTAAACCAGATTTATGATTTTCGAGCGTCATATCGTCTAAGCCCAAGTAAGCCAATTGGTCGAATAAATCTTCGCGCGCCGAGCTAGTAATTGCAATGTGCTCGGGATCAGCTGCTTTAGTAATCCATTTAGAATCAACTAGCGCATGAATCTCGCTAGTGAGAATGTCATAAACGCCGGTTAACGAAAGTTCATCATCTGAATCAATTGGAAGATATCGAACCAGTAGATCTGGCTCGAGAACTCGACTCGATATGGCGCAGAGTTCATCAAAGTCGGCGCGACCGTCAACTACATTGAATGCCAAAATATGTCTCGGTAGCGTGGCATCGCGCGCAGCTGACCACAATTGAATAAGTAATGGATCTACGCCAGCAGCGCCGTCCAAGGATGCTACAAAACCATCACAAGACGCCAGGATTCTTTGATCTGCCTGAGAGGGACGGTGCACGATCGCAATCAGATTTGGAAACTTTTCAAATCTGGCGAATGGTGATTTGTCGCTAACAGGGTTTGCCCCCATGTTGGCGTAAACCTGCGATAGGTCTGAAGTTTCCGAAGTAATTACATAGATCAGTACGTGCGGATACCCAGAGTGTGCACCTTGACTCGGTAACATCGTCATATCCCTACGAATAGTAGCGGCCAACTGTCAGAAGAGGAATTCATCGTGCTTGATAACGCGAACGCGCGTCGTTCTGTGGCGCGGTTCATAGATCCTGTGGCCAGCACGTTGCTACGCCTAAAGGCAACTCCTGACGGGATAACTTGGTTTGGATGTGGGGCAACCGTCATCATTTCGGTTGTTTTCTTGGCGCAGGGTAATTTCTTGATCGGATCAATTCTCTTCGGTGCTTTCAGTTTGATTGACCTCTTAGATGGCACCATGGCCCGAATGCTCGGTACCTCGGGAGCTTGGGGTGCATTTTTGGATTCCACATTGGATCGCATCTCAGATTCGGCGGTCATTTGTGCCTTGATCTATTTCTATGTAACTGCAGACGCCGGTAACAGTCAATTGGCCGTTGTGGCTGGAATTGTTTCGCTGGTTATGAGTTTGATGACTTCATACGCGCGAGCCAAAGCCGAATCTCTTGATGCTAAGTGCACGGTTGGCATTGCCGAACGCGCGGAACGCAACCTAATAATTTGGATTGCGCTTTTGATTTCTGGGCTATTCGTGGATGTCGTTCCTTATGCGTTAGCCTTGCTTGCAATTGTTTCAACAATCACTGTGGTGCAACGCATCATTTTCGTTCGCAAGCAATTGGTGTTAAAAGTTTGAAATCGCGACTGGTTGACTTGGTGTTCTGGTTAGGTTGGAATGCACTCTGGATTATGCCTCCACGAATGGCATATTTCTTGTTCGACAAAGCGGCGCACATAACCTGGCGCCGGGAAGTACGCTCGGTCAAGCAACTCGAATTAAATTTGTCTCGGGTTCTTGAATGCAGCCCAGAAGATTCTCGAATCAGGCCGCTCAGTCTGCGAAACATGCAAAGTTACATGAGGTATTACTGTGAGACATTTATGTTGCCAAGGTGGACCGATGAACAGTTGCTTGATCGAGTGCGCGCAGAAAATTCCATGCAAGTTGTTGAGGCGCTGAGATCTGGCGGAGCAGTTCTGACGTTGCCACATCTAGCTAACTGGGACTGGGCTGGTGCTTGGGCGGCGCGTTACTTTGGCTCGCTCTGCACTGTTGCAGAACGGCTTCGCCCCGAAGGTGTATTCCAGAAATTTCTAAAAGCCCGCGAATCGCGCGGTATTACCCTGATGCCATTGACGGGCGAAGGTGGAACTTACGAATTCTTGCGGCAACACATAATCCAAGGTCGATTGGTTGCGCTGCTAGGTGATCGGGATGTGGCCAAGAGCGGAATGGGGAATCAATTTTTTGGACATAGCACTTCACTGCCAATTGGCGCCGCGCTATTAGCTCTCGATACTGGACGACCTTTGTTTACTTGCGCACCTTGGTACGACGGCGAAACTCTTGTTATTTCTTTTGACTCTGAAATAATTTTTGATCGTACTCCCGTCGAGGGACGAGAGCGGTTACGCCGAGCCCAAGAAATAACAAAACTCGTAGCCGCAAATTTTGAAAACCACATTAGAAGTCATCCGGAAAACTGGCATCAACTACAACCAATTTGGCCAGATCTGGTGTTCGGTAATGTTTTGTCTGATGTTGCACCGGAGACTTCATGAGAATTGGAATTGTTTGTCCGTACTCATGGGACATCCCAGGGGGAGTTAGTGCTCACGTTGCAGATTTAGCCGAAGCATTAATTCGAATGGGTCATTATGTAAGCGTTTTGGCCCCAGCAGAATTTGATGAACTTTTGCCTGACTATGTGGTCTCAACAGGTAAGCCAAGAGCTGTTAAGTACAACGGCTCGGTAGCCAGATTAAGTTTCGGGCCAATAGCTGCTCGCAAAATTTCTAAATGGGTTGAGGAAGGGGAGTTCGATGTACTTCATGTACATGAACCGCTGGCGCCAAGTCTTTCCGTACTTGCTTGCTGGGCAGCAAAAGGTCCAATTGTCGCGACTTGGCATTCATCGATGGATAAATCTCGCATGATGTTAACGCTTTCAAAACTTGCCCAAACTGCAATGGAAAAAGTTTCTGCTCGAATCGCAGTTAGTGAAGCAGCTAGAACGACTTTAATCAAGCACGTAGATGGCGACGCCGTGGTAATCCCTAACGGAGTTGATGTTCGCGCTTTTTGCAACGCCAAGCCAATGTTTGGTTGGCCAGGCGCAAATCTTTCGATTGTGTTCTTGGGTAGAGGAGATGAACCACGCAAAGGTTTGTCAGTTCTAGTCGATGCGTATCCAGAAATCCGACGCAATCATCCAAACGTGCGATTACTTATCGCAGGCCCAGGTGAACCCGCCAATACTTTGAAATCACTTTCGCGGGAAGATCGGGCAAGTGTGACGTTGTTGGGAATGATTGCGCCGCAAGACAAAGCCAGCGTGCTGGCATCAGGAACTATCTATGTAGCGCCAAACACCGGCGGCGAATCGTTTGGGATCGTTTTGCTTGAGGCGATGGCGACTGGCACACCAGTTATCGCGAGTAATCTTGAAGCTTTTTCTCGAGTGCTGGACCATGGCAGAGCTGGATTAACTTTCGAAAATGAAAACTCAACTGATCTGGCCAAAGTAGTTTCAGATTTACTGGCCGACCCAATTCAACGTGCCGAGTTAAGTGTTCAAGGTAAATCTCGAGTCGCAGAATTTGACTGGTCAGTAGTGGCAACACGAATTGTGGACGTTTACGAATCAATTCGGGTGTCAGGTGTAAAAGTGGAACCTGACTTAACTGGACAAATGATTGGTCGACTTGGTCGCGGTCGAATTACCCCAGAGTCACGGAGTGATTAATGAGTAGTCAGTCGATTATTGTCATAGTTGCTATTGCATTTGCGATTTGGTATCTGTCGTATCAGGCTGGTCGGTTGGATCGACTGCACCATCGAATTGAAGTCACCGAACTCGCCCTTCACGGTCAACTCCTTCGACGCGGGGGCATTGCGGCCGAGTTAGCTGCCGTACCTGGAATTGACCCAGCGCTTTGCGTGCTTTGGGGACAGGCTGCTCATGAGGCGCTAATTCTGCAGGAAGTTTCTTCGCCCCAGAGAACTCAGGTTGAAGACGAATTAACAAACATTTTGGTAATGACGCTCAATGATCCCGAGGAGGTCAACGAAATCCGTTGCAACCAACATGCATCGTTGCTACTAGATGAGTTGTTGCAGGTATCAGAACGCATCAAAATGAGCCAACAATTCCATACCGATGCGGTGCGTGATTGCCTTGAGATTAGAGAGCAATTTTTAGTTAGGTTTTTCAGGTTGGCTGGCCGCGCCAATCCACCAGTGCCTGTGGATTTAGATGTCCAGATCCCATCTGCCTTATTCGGCTAGCGAAAAGCCCAAGGCTCGCTAGACTTGGGAAAAAACTAAGAAACCCTAGAGGATCAACATGGCAACGGATGCAACAAATACAGGCGTAACCGGCACTACTCGCGTCAAGCGCGGCATGGCTGACATGCTCAAAGGCGGCGTCATTATGGACGTTGTTAATGTAGAGCAAGCCAAAATCGCGGAAGACTCTGGCGCAATTGCAGTAATGGCGCTTGAGCGCGTACCGGCGGACATTCGTGCGCAAGGTGGTGTAGCTCGCATGTCTGATCCAGACATGATCGACGAGATCATCCAGGCAGTTTCAATTCCAGTTATGGCTAAGGCTCGCATCGGGCATTTTGTGGAAGCTCAAGTTATTCAAAGCCTTGGTGTTGACTACATCGACGAATCAGAAGTTCTAACTCCTGCTGATTACATCAACCACATTGATAAGTGGGCATTCACTGTGCCTTTCGTTTGTGGAGCTACAAATCTTGGTGAAGCGCTTCGCCGAATCAACGAAGGTGCCGCAATGATCCGTTCCAAGGGTGAAGCCGGAACTGGAGATGTTTCGAATGCAACCGGACACATCCGCACGATTAAGGGTGAGATTCGCCGATTGTCTTCAATGACTAAAGATGAACTTTATGTTGCCGCAAAGGAATTGCAAGCACCTTACGATTTAGTTTGCGAAGTTGCCGAAACTGGCAAGTTGCCGGTGGTCTTGTTTACTGCCGGTGGCATTGCGACTCCTGCCGATGCAGCAATGATGATGCAACTTGGTGCCGATGGAGTCTTTGTTGGCTCTGGTATTTTCAAGTCTGGTGATCCAGTAAAGCGGGCAAACGCAATTGTGCAGGCCACACTTCACTTTGATAACCCAGACGAGATTGCAAAAGCATCACGCGGCTTGGGCGAAGCAATGGTTGGAATCAACGTTGCTGACATTCCAGTGCCACATCGCCTGGCTGAGCGCGGCTGGTAGTTGCCATGTCCCCAGTAATTGGGGTTCTCGCAATCCAAGGTGACGTGCGAGAACACGCACATTGCCTGGAGCAGTTAGACGTTGAAGTTCGGCTAGTTAAGACCGCTGAGCAACTCAAAGGAATCGCGGGATTGGTAATCCCTGGCGGCGAATCAACAACTATGAGTATTCTTGCGGTTAAAAACGACCTGTTTGGACCGCTTCGGGAACTTCGCACTCAGGTGCCCATGTACGGATCTTGCGCTGGATTGATCATGCTTGCTGATTCAATTTCAGATGGTCGGCCAGATCAAGAAACAATCGGCGGTTTGAGCATTACGGCTAAACGCAATGCGTTCGGGCGGCAAGTTGATTCGTTTGAAATTGACTTACACATTTCGGCTATCGGTAAACCGGATTACCATGCGGTTTTTATCCGCGCACCCTTGGTTGAAGCAGCCAGCTCAGCAGTTGAAGTTTTGGCAGCAATCCCGGCTGACAGTTCCTTAACTGGTGCTGATCAAATTGTGGCGGTAAGGCAAGATAACCTATTGGCTACATCGTTTCACCCTGAGTTAACTTCCGACTTAAGAATTCATAAGTACTTCGTAGACATGGTGAGGTCAGTATGAGTGGGCATTCCAAATGGGCAACAACCAAGCACAAAAAGGCCGTCATTGACTCTCGTCGCGGCAAACTCTTTGCCAAGTTAATTAAGAACATCGAAGTAGCGGCCAGACTTGGCGGGGGAGACACTTCTGCAAACCCAACACTTTTCGACGCAATCACAAAAGCGAAAAAGAGTTCAGTTCCTAATGACAATATTGATCGCGCAGTAAAGCGCGGCTCGGGAGTTGAAGCAGGTGGCGCAGATTACCAAACCATCATGTACGAAGGTTATGGACCAAACGGCGTTGCGCTGCTGATCGAATGTCTGACAGATAACCGCAATCGCGCTGCCTCAGATACTCGAGTGGCTGTTACGAGAAATGGTGGCAACATGGCTGATCCTGGCTCGGTGTCTTACATGTTCGAACGCAAAGGCGTAGTGATGGTGCCGCAGGGAGCGTCAACCGAAGAAAAGATTATGGATGCGGTGCTAGAGGCCGGTGCCGAGGAAGTAAACGATCATGGCGGCAGCATCGAAGTTATTAGTGATTCCAAAGACGTGGTAGCAGTTCGTAAGGCGCTGCAAAATGCCGGGATCGACTATGAGTCAGCAGAATCTACTTTCGTTCCAAACCTGACAGTTCCAGTCGATGCTGATACCGCCCGCAAGGTTTTTGCCCTGATTGAAGCATTAGAAGACGTGGATGACGTTCAAAATGTGTTCACGAACATCGACATTTCCGATGAAGTTCTAGCGGAGCTTTCTGACTAGCGGTTGAGGAAATTTCGACAGTAAGTTCGACATTTCCGATGAAGTTCTAGCGGAACTTTCCGACTATTTAGTGGCCAAAAAGACCCATCAAATTAGGGAATTTTGCCTTCGGTATCGTCCAAAGCTGCCCAATTGACACCCAAATCCTGCACTTTTGCTCACTTATGCCATAGGCTTTCGAACAGATGTTCGGAGGATGAATGCGAATTTTGGGAATCGACCCAGGTTTAACGCGCTGTGGCGTTGGGATCGTTGATCTCAACGAAAACCGTCGTGCCTCATTTGTCGCTGTCCACGTACTTCGTACCCCCAGTGCAAATGAGTTACCGATGAGGCTGTTAGAACTTGAAACTGGGCTCAACGAACTATTTGCTACCTATAAGCCAGATGCAGTCGCACTCGAACGTGTTTTTAGTCAGCACAATGTGCGAACAGCAATGGGCACTGCGCAAGCTAGCGCGGTTGCGATGGTTATCGCAGCTCGAAATCAACTCGATGTTGCTATGTATACGCCAACCGAAGTGAAGGCAGCAGTTACCGGTTATGGTCGCGCAGACAAGGTACAGATAACTTCAATGGTTACTCGATTACTGAATCTTCCCGAACCGCCAAAGTCTGCTGACGCAGCGGATGCTTTAGCGCTTGCGCTTTGCCATGCCTGGAAGGGTCACGGCAAGAGTCGGATCGCAGAACATTTGGCAAAACAAGCAGCTGTGAGTGCTCGATGATTTCATCCTTACGTGGCCCAGTACTAGAAATCAGATTAGATTCACTTGTCGTTGTAATTGGTGGAGTTGGTATGACTGTTATGTGTTCGCCCGACACCATCTCGCAAGCTCGAATCGACCAAGAGATCACACTTTTTACATCGTTGATTGTGCGTGAAGATTCATTGACGTTGTTCGGTTTTACAAACTCAGAGAACCGCGAGATGTTTGAAGTGGTGCAGGGTGTTTCGGGATTTGGTCCCAAGTTGGCTTTCACCATCCTCTCGTCACTTCCTGCCGATGAACTTCGAAATGCAATCGGCAACGAAGATTTGGCTCGACTTAAGCAAACACCTGGTGTGGGGGCAAAAGGTGCGCAGCGCTTAGTCCTTGAACTTAAGGATCGAATCGGCATTCCAACTTCGGGCGCCAAGCGTAGCTCAAGTAAGGAAGCGCAATGGCAGGTTCAGGTTGAACAAGGCCTACTCGGGTTGGGTTGGTCACCTCGCGATGCACAGCGCGCAATCACTGCGGTGATCGAAGAAGGTGTAACTGACTCACAGTTAACGCCAGAGCTGCTTCGTAGAGCATTACAAATTCTGGCCGGCGCATGAATGATCGCATGGTAAATCCGGAGTTGTCGACTGAAGAGCGTGTGGCAGATGCTGCTTTACGACCTACTTCATTAGCAGAATTCGTTGGTCAAAAACGTGTTAAGGATCAGTTACAACTAGTTCTGAGCGCAGCCAAGCAGCGCAATGCCAGCGCCGATCACATTCTGTTGTCGGGTCCACCCGGATTAGGCAAAACAACTTTGGCGATGATCATCGCGGCTGAAGTTGGAGCGCCACTTCGGATCACAAGTGGTCCAACAATTCAGCACGCGGGTGACTTGGCAAGCATTCTTTCAAGTTTGGTGCCTGGTGAAGTTTTGTTTTTGGACGAAATCCATCGGATGTCACGGGCTGCCGAAGAGATGATGTATTTGGCGATGGAAGATTTTCGAGTTGATGTCATGGTGGGTAAAGGGCCAGGTGCAACCTCAATTCCACTTGAACTTCCACCATTTACTTTGGTAGGTGCAACTACTCGTTCTGGAATGTTGCCAGCACCACTTCGGGATCGATTTGGTTTTACGGCACACCTGGATTACTACGAACCGATTGAGCTGGAATCAATCGTGCTGCGATCTGCAAAACAACTCGGCATTTCAATTAATTCTGATTCAGCCACGGAACTCAGCCGAAGGTCACGTGGTACCCCGCGAATTGCTAATCGACTATTGCGCAGGTCGCGGGACTACGCTCAAGTCCACCACGACGGAGTCTTGAATCTAACTCGGACTCAGGCAGCACTTGAACTTTACGAGGTAGACGAACTCGGACTAGACCGATTAGACCGAGCAGTCCTGATTGCCTTGATCGATAAGTTCAATGGCGGTCCCGTCGGACTTTCCACTTTGGCTCTGGCGGTAGGCGAGGAGTCCGAGACCGTAGATACTGTATGTGAGCCGTTTTTAGTCCGTGAGGGCTTAATAACTCGCACACCTCGAGGACGGGTTGCAACTCCAGCAGCTTGGACAGCTTTAGGTAGAAAATCACCGATAACGCCCGATCAGGTTCTGCCAGCCCAACTGTTAATACCGGACTGATGGGCAGTCGCAGAGGCCTGGGATTTGTCCACTAAACTTATGGAGCATGGCGTTTTAACGTGACTAATCATCATTAGCTTCAAATCCGAAAAGGCTTAACAAGTGGCTCAGCATTACCGTCCAGTTCGATCCCTATTGATCTTTATCGTTGGCATTATCGGATTAATCGTTTGGACCTTTCTTCCGGGTGAGCGCCACACTCCCAAGCTGGGCCTTGATCTGCGTGGTGGCACTCAAGTAATCCTGTCTCCATCTGTTGCAGCCGGAGAAACTTTAACGCAAGACCAGCTCACGCAAACGATTTCGATTATTCGCCAACGTGTCGATGGTTTCGGTGTGGCCGAGTCTGAAGTAACAATTCAAGGTAGTGGCAACAGTGCCAAGATCATTGTGACAATCCCTGGTGAAACTAGTCGAACCGTGGTTGATCAACTTAAAACCACAGCACAGTTGAATTTCCGCCCAGTTTTGGCGATTGACTTTGGGTCGCCGCAACCAAGTGCATCGCCAACTGGAAGTACTTCACCGAGCGCAACTCCTGATCCAAGCCCAACAGTTTCAGTCGCTCCGGAACTCCTAGTACCTCCCATCCAATCTGTGGATGGATCCGGTGACTTTGCGGATAGATTTACCGCCCTGAATTGTTCCGAATCAGATGTCCTCAGCGGTTCAACTGATGATCCTGCTCAATACTTAATCACCTGCGAAAAAGATGGCTCAGTTAAATATGCTCTAGCTCCAGCTGACTTAGTTGGAACTGACATTGACAGCGCAACTGCGGGCCTACCGCAGCAAGGTGCTGGCGGATGGCAGGTTGAGTTGAAGATGACGACGCCGGGTGGAAAGAAATTCGCTGACTCAACTACAAAACTTTCCGCACTGGAATCACCAAACGACCAGTTCGCAATCGTCCTTGATGGTGTTGTAATCAGTGCTCCATCGGTCAATGAAGCCATTCTTGGTGGCTCAGCGGTCATCTCCGGATCGTTCACTGCTGATGAAGCTCGCGCTTTAGCTCAGGTTTTGAAGTACGGAGCCCTTCCGATAGGTCTTGAAGTCGATGAAGTTCAACAGATTTCCCCGACACTTGGAAATGATCAACTAAAAGCCGGGCTCATAGCAGGTGGCTTTGGATTACTGCTCGTTATTGTCTACCTACTTGTTTACTACCGAGCTCTAGGAGTAATCGCGGTACTAAGTTTGATGGCCGCAGCCGCAATGACCTACCTTGTGTTCGTCATCCTTGGCCGCGGAATCGGTTTCACTCTGACATTGTCGGGTGTGGCTGGTGCAATTGTTGCAATTGGTATTACAGCGGACTCGTTTATTATTTACTTCGAGCGAATCCGAGATGAAATTCGGGAAGGTAAGCGCTTAAGAGTTGCCATTGATCAGGGCTGGATGCGAGCCCGAAGAACAATTTTGGCAGCTGACTTTGTTTCGCTGCTGAGTGCGGCAATCTTGTACTACTTGTCCGTAGGAAGTGTTCGTGGCTTTGCGTTCACACTTGGTCTAATTACCCTCGTAGACATTGCAGTTGCCTTCATGTTCACGCGGGCTTTAGTAACCAAAATTGGCAATTCAAAATGGATGCTCGCAGGTTCGTCCTGGACTGGAGTTTCACCAACCCGACTTGGGGTTAATAGTTCAACATCGGAGGCTAACTAATGGCTAGTTTGAGTCAACTTGGCAATAGCCTCTACCGCGGTGATGTTTCGTACAACATTGTGGGGCGCCGTAAAACTTGGTATTTGGTTTCCGCAATCTTGATTACGCTTTCGATCGCAACGCTAGGAGTTCGCGGTCTCAATCTTGGTATCGAATTCAAGGGCGGTGCCGAGTTTTCCGTTCCGTTAGCTTCTGCAAACGACCAATCGGTAACACAAGCCCGAGAGGCTGTCATAGCTGCAGGGGAGACGCCATCCACCGTCACAGTTGTTGGTGGGAAAACGGTTCGAATCCAAACTCCAGCACTCTCAACCGAGGCATCAAATGACCTCAGCGCGGCATTGGCTAAATCATTCGCAGTAGAAGAAGGCAACATTAAAGTTCAACTCGTTGGTCCGAGTTGGGGCGATGAAGTGACTCAGAATGCACTTCGTGCGCTATTAGTTTTCTTAATCCTGGTTGCAATATTTCTATCGATTTATTTCGAGTGGCCGATGGCGGTGGCCGCGCTTGTAGCTCTGGCACACGATGTATTGATCACGGTAGGAATCTATGCATTGAGTGGATTCGAAGTAACGCCAGCCAGCGTCATTGGATTCCTGACTATTCTGGGTTATTCGCTTTATGACACTGTTGTGGTTTTCGATAAAGTCAAGGAGAACACTAAGGGTATTCACGGTGGTTCGCGTACTACTTATAGCGAATCTGCAAACCTAGCTTTGAATCAAACCTTGGTTCGAAGTATCAACACCTCAGTAGTTGCGTTGTTGCCCGTGCTCTCAATCTTGGTTGTTGGAGTCTCACTTCTAGGTGTTGGCACTCTCAACGATCTAGCGTTAGCGCTATTTGTTGGAATGCTCGTTGGTACTTATTCCTCGATTTTCGTTGCAACGCCATTTTTGTGCCAAATCAAGGAGCGCACCGCAGAAAACATTGCACTAGCCAAACGAGTTCAGGCCAGACGCAAAATTGGTGATGCTTCCAATGACTTGAAGCCTGTCGTTGCTATCGGTGCGCCGATCGTGGCTTCGGCAGGTCCAAGACAGCAACAAGTTAAGAAACCGCGTTCTCGTCGATCTGGCAAGTAGTTATGGATCGCGCGGCAGTTACTGCTTTAATCGCAGAAATTCCTGACTATCCATTGCCAGGTGTGGTTTTCAAAGATGTAACGCCAGTATCGGGTAATCCAGATGCAGCGCACTGGGTCAATAGTGAAATAGCGGCTCGTTTTGCCCAGTCTGGGATCACTCAGATTGTGGGTGTTGAAGCGCGAGGTTTTATCTTGGGTGCATCTTTAGCAACTCACATGCACTTAGGTTTTGTGCCAATCCGCAAGAGCGGAAAGTTGCCTCGCGCTACATATCGGGCAGAGTATGAATTGGAGTACGGCGCAGATTCCATAGAAATCCACCAAGATGCTTTGACGAAAAATGACCGGGTACTGATAGTCGATGACGTCCTGGCTACCGGTGGCACAGCATGCGCTGCGATTGATTTAATCGAGGAGTGCGGAGCACAAGTTAGCGGGATAGCGGTTTTGCTTGATCTTG
>CANLIF010000015.1 GCA_947491175.1 Actinomycetota bacterium | reverse complement strand
TAGACCAGCTCTCGATATTGAGATCGGAGAGCAAATTAAATCCATTTTTGATCCAACAGGATTATTTAACCCTGGTGTCCTGTATGCGGACTAAGTCGCTCTACCAAACCAAATGAGATAGCGACACTTTGGCCAATTAGCAAAGCAAACAACAACGTGCCTACATCCACCAAGCCACCAAGTGACCAACCAATAGTTACTGCAATAACTTCAATTCCAGTTCTAACTCGACCAACGCGGACGCCAGTTCTTTCATTAAGTCCAGTCATCAAGCCATCACGTGGCCCAGCACCAACATTGCATGTTATGTAAAGTGCGCTGGCAACACCAACTAGCAGAATTCCAATTAGTGCTTCAACAGTTTGTGCCACAACATTTGTTGGAGTCGGTAGCAGCGGAATCATCACATCAATAGCCACCGCAATGACCAGGATATTCATCACAGTGCCCAGGCCTGGCTTGCGCTTAAGTGGTATCCAAAGCAGCAAGACCACTATCGACGTCAAGAATGTGGTTTCTCCAATTGTCATGTTTAAGGTTTTGGCCAAACCGTCTGCCAAAACTGTCCAGGGTGATTGGCCAATGCTTGCATCAATTAAAAGTGCCTCACCGGTTCCAAAGAGCCATAGTCCAAGAACCAGAACAAAAAATGTTTTCGGTGTGACTTTCCAATTTGATTCCCCCGCGGACCAAGATGTTTTTGGAACTGTCAAAGCTGGCCGTAGCCATTGCCCAATTGAAGTCATTGTTTTGCGCCTTAAATCAACGGGTCGCTGGGCAAACTTGGCTTGCTGACTCGACCAACAATGCCAAAGAAGATTGCTACAACTTCGCCAACTAAAACTGTGACTAAAACAGTTCCAAGGCCAACCGAGCCACCTAACAACCAACCTGCGAGTAAAAAGGCAGCCTCAATAAAAAAGCGAACTCGGCCAATTGGAATTCCAGTCCGATAGTGAAACCCAGTCATTAAACCGTCACGTGGCCCTGGTCCCAAGTTGCTTGGGATATAGAAGGCGCTACCTAGACCAATCACTAAAATCCCGATCAATACCTGCACTACGGATAAGGCATAGGTGTCAGGGCTGGGGAACACTGGCATCATGACATCAATTGCTACCGAAACAAAGATAATGTTTAAGACAGTTCCGATTCCAACTTTGTTCTTTAATGGAATCCAAAGAAACATAACACCGACAGATATATAGAAACTAGTCCAACCCAGACTGTCCCCAGTCAGATTTTGAATTCCTTGAGCCAAGACTGTGCCCGCAGATTGACCGATGTCAGCTTTTATGAGGATTGCCTCACCAGTACCGTAAAGCCAATTACCCAACATCAAATAAAAGAATGTCTTTGGCCGCGCTTTCCACATTGAGCCAGAAGCACTCCACGAAGTTGTGGGTACGGTTCGAGATGGTTTCAACCATTGGCTCAAAGCTGACATGAGATCTAGACGATGTTTTTTTCTGGGCGTAGTTCGCCGCCGGATGAAAAGCGATCGTTACTCAACGGCGTGATGTCAACAAAAGGCTTCTTACCTAGATACATGTCGCGCAAAATCTCACCAATTGCTGGCCCTTGCAGGAAGCCATGTCCACTAAATCCGGTTGCATACAAGAATCGAGATACGCCTTCCCATTCACCCATGATTGCGTTGTGATCCGGCGCAAGATCATACAAACCAGCCCAACCACTCGCGGCGCCCAATTCCAAAAGTCGAGGTGCTCGAACTTCTGCCAAACTTCCGATCTTTTCTAAGAAATTTGGATCGCGGCGCAGGTCCCAGGAGTACTCCACAGTTTTGTCTGAGAACCCCATAAGCATTGCGTTGCCTTCACGGTGCCAATAAAGCGATGTTGAGTAGTCAATTGTCATTGGCATGTTAGCTGGCACATCATCAAAATCTGCTGTCAATGGTTCAGTGATTAAGAGTTCACGACGAAGTGGCTGGACTGGAATTTCTAAACCGACCATTGCGCCAATAGTTGGTGACCAAGCTCCAGCACAGTTGAAAACCGTTTTGGTTTTAACTTTGCCTGCGGAAGTTGTAACGCTAATGATCTGACCATCAACTACTTCGATGTCAGTTGCTTCCGTCTGAGTCATTACAGTTGCGCCATGTTTACGAGCTCCGGATGCATAACCAAGGACTACCGACTCTGGAGTGCAGTAACCATCATTTGGAGTAAATGAGGCAGCCAGAATGCCATCGATCTCAAGCAATGGATTTAATTCTTTAGCCTCTTGTGGTGTGAGCATTCGAGATTCAACTCCAGCGGCAATATGAAGCGCAGTTGATTTCTCAAAAAGTTCTACATCTTCTGGAGTTGAAAGCGCGAACATGTAACCCGGGCGATGCAAATCAATTTCCTGACCTGGACGATTTGGAAAGTCCTCCAATAGATCAAGGGATCGAGCGCCCATTGCAATGTTTAGTTCATCTGAGAAGTTTGCGCGAACCCCACCTGCTGCTTTTGATGTTGAGCCACTTGCTAGTTCATTCTTTTCAACTAGCAGAACGCTTACACCAGCTTCAGCCAGGTGGAAGGCAGCGGAGGCGCCCATGACGCCACCGCCGACTACAACTACATCTACTTCTTCCGGAAGCACAGCCATCGATGGATTCCTTAGATCTTGAAATCAGGATTATGAGGTACTTCTTCGTTGTCCATTTGAGCTTTCTGAAGCTTTCCGGACCAGTCCCAGTTAAGTGACTGCCAACGGGTGAACACATCAAGTACCCAGATACCGGACTGACGTGAACCATTACCGCTCTTGCCATTTCCACCAAACGGTAGGTGGGCTTCAGCACCCGATGTTGAGTTATTGATTGAAAGCATGCCTGCTGAAATTCCTTCGCGGAAAGTCCAAACTGCCTTTGGATCACTGGTGTAGATCGCAGCTGATAATCCAAAGCCATGATCGTTACCAAGTTCAATAGCTTCTTCAATAGTTGAGAAGCGACCAACTGTCACGAGCGGACCAAAAGTTTCAGTGTTGTAAAGCGCGTCTTCTTTTTTAATACCAGCAACAATTGTTGGGTGAGCGAAAACGCCAGCATCAGGATCGCCAACAAAACCTTCACGAGGATTGTCTTTGGTAATTCGACCAATGCCAGTTGAACCATGCACAGTGTGATGTGGCTGAATCAGCTTTAAGTTTTCCTCGTGAGTTGCAAGGTACTTCTCAGCGATCATTGGGCCGAATAGAACGTCTTCCATCGGGTCGCCAACTTTAGAGCTAGCAACCTTGTCGGCATACATCTTTAGGAACTTGTCATAAACCGAGTCATGAATCCACAAAGTTCCAAGTGAAGTACAGCGCTGACCTGCGGTACCAAAGCCAGCAAACAATGCGCCATCAAGAGCTAACTCAAGATCTGCATCCGGCATGATGATCATCGGATTCTTGCCACCAAGTTCTAGACATGCACTCTGAATGTATTCACCAACTTTGGCGCCAATCAAACGACCAACTTCAGTTGATCCAGTGAAGCCAACCTTGTTGATGGTTCCTTCATCCAGACCCTTAACCATGCCTTCAAAAGTTTCTTTACCGTCTGCAACAACTGTGATCAGAACATCTTTTGGCACACCGGCGGCATGGAAGATTGCTGTCATGGCTTCAGCAACTGCTGGAGTGAATTCCGATGGCTTCCAAACGACTGAGTTACCAGTAAGCAGTGCTGGAATGATGTACCAAGATGGCACGGCCGCTGGGAAGTTTCCAGCAGTGATGATCAACGCAGTACCAACTGGCATACGGAATGTGAACAAATTCTTGTTTGGCATCTCGCTTGGAACGGTTTGTCCGTAAAGGCGTCGGCCTTCACCAAGGAAGAAGTCACAGGTATCAATTACTTCTTGCACATCGCCAAGTGCCTCGCGGTAGACCTTGCCCATTTCGCGGGTAACCAGCCTGGAAAGGGCTTCCTTATTGTTCTCGAATAACCGACCGGCGTTGGCAATGACTCGGCCACGCGCTGGAGCTGGCATTTTTGCCCAAGCCTTTTGAGCGGCCTTGGCACGACGCGCTGCGTCTGCGATGTCATCAGCAGTTGCCAGTTTTGTCTCGACGACTACGTCGCTCAAGTTGGTTGGATTTAGAGATTTGAAGGTGGACACGCAGGGCCTCTTTCATTGACGATAAAGTGATTTACATGTCTAACAATGCCACTTCGAACCAGCAAACTGTAGCCGGGGTAATCCTAGATTTGCTCTGGGAAGCAGGTGTTAAGACCACCTTCGGAATCCCTGGGGTTCACAACCTGGCATTCTGGGATGCCCTTGGCCCGAACCGCCCTACCATTGTTGGAGTTCGCCATGAACAAACGACTGCATATGCAGCTGATGGTGTAGCGCGAACCACTGGCTCTTTGGGAGTAGCGCTAACCACCACCGGGCCGGGAGCAGCGAATACCCTTGGTGCCTTTGGTGAAGCGGCAATAAGTGGGTCTCCGGTGTTTGTGATTTCTTCGGAAGCACCAATTGGTAAGCGCTCAAAAGACGGCGCTCGTGGATTACTTCATGAGATGGATGACCAGGCAGCAATGTTTGCTCCCCTGGCTAAAAAGCTTGCTGGAGTTTCCATGGCAATAAGTGTTACTGACGGAGTTACTGCTGTTGATGTGGCCGCCGAAATGATTCGCGACTTGTTACGAGCACCGGTTGGCGCTGGTTACTTAGGAATTCCTGCCGATGTATTAACCCAGCAATTCACAGGTGAGCGGCCAAAACTAGAAATTGGTCAAGAAGTAATTGAAATTGATATCGCAGCAGCACAGGCTGCACTTGTTGGGGCAAAGAAGATTGTGATTTGGGCTGGTGGTGGCGCAGTTGATTCGTCTGATTCACTAGCAGCATTGGCTGGACATTGGAATGCCCCGATTCTTACTTCGTTTGCTGGTCGTGGAATCGCTGCCGATTCAAAACTAACTTTGGTTACTCCTATTCATGAACCAGAAACTGAAGCCGTGTTAGCCGACGCGGATGCACTTGTAGTTTTTGGTAGCCAATTGGATGGCATGAATACCAAGAACTGGGCAATTGCTTGGCCAAAAACCATTGTTCTTGTTGATGTTGAGCCAACAAAAACTATGCGAAATGTTGATCCAACTGCAGTTGTTTTGAACAACAACATCAATGGAGTGGCGGCTGCCTTGGCCACTGGAACTTCTGCTCGCGATTCTTGGGTTGATGTTTCAGCAGTAAACACCACGGCTCGGGATCGACTTCGGGTTGGTGAAAAATCCACACGTGGCATCGCACTTGTTGAAGCCATTGAAAACCATTGGCCAGCTGATGGCACGATTGTTTGCGATATGTCAGTTTGTGGTTACTGGACTGGCGTTTACGCAGTACAACCAAGATCCCGTCGCATCGTTTATCCAGTTGGCTGGGGAACTTTAGGTTTCGGACTGCCGGCTGCGATTGGTCCAGCTGCAAATGGCAGTCGCACTCTGGCAGTTTGCGGTGACGGTGGCGTTGCGTTTGCACTTGGTGAACTTGCAACTATCGTTCAAGAAAATTTGCCTTACACATTGCTAATTGTTGATGACGGTGGCTACGGAATGTTGCGTTACGACCAGCAAGTCATGGGTCACCCAGAGCGTGGTGTTGACTTAGTTTCGCCAGATTGGGCAATCCTGGCGCAATCATTTGGGTTGTCATTCACTGAAACCACGATCGAAGATTTAGGTGATGCGTTGGATCTTAAGCAACCAGGAATCATTTTGATTCGGGAAACTTTGTATCCACCAAAGAGCACGAGCCCGCGTTGGAACGAAAAGTAAAACTTAATAAGAAAAGGCCCGCGAGATGTTTCGCGGGCCTTTCTCGGTTAGAGCGTCGGTTACCCGACATCCACTACTGACTCAATAACTAGATATTTACATCCAGAAAGATTTATGTCAACCACCTAAATCGAAACTCACACTAATTGTTTATCCACAGCAGCGACTGATCAGTGCCTCTGAACAAAGTTGATGGCAACTATTGATTTGGGGTACCCCTGTAGCTCAATGGAAAGAGCCCATTATTGACTCAATTGGAGATGCGGGTTCGATTCCCGCCAGGGGTTCCTAAACCTGGTGGGCTCTCAACGTGATGTTGCGTTGAGAGCCGGCCTATTAACTGAACTTCTGGCCAGTTAGCTGTTCGTAGGCTGCGACGTAACGTTCACGAGTTTTTTCGATTACATCCTCAGGCAAAGCAGGTGGTGATTCACCAGAATTCTTATCCCAGCCAGAAAGCGGAGAAGTTAACCAGTTGCGCACAAACTGCTTGTCGTACGAAGGTTGGGCTTGGCCTGGTACCCATTGATCAGCCGGCCAATAGCGTGAGGAGTCCGGAGTTAAAACTTCATCAGCGAGGACTATCTGATCTTGGTTGTCACCAACAAGACCTAGGCCGAATTCAAACTTTGTGTCGGCCAGAATGATTCCACGTTCCAGCGCAATCTCGGCAGCCACATCATAAATCCAAGTTGTGAAGCGCTTAAGTTGCTGCGCTTCTTCCATACCGATCGACGTTATAACTTCATCAAAAGTTACGTTCTCGTCATGGTCCCCGATGGCGGCTTTTGTCGCAGGAGTGAACAGAGTCTTAGGAAGTTTGGCGCCATCTTTAAGACCAGGAGGTAAGCCATTGCCGCAGATCGACTGGTCACGCAGGTAATCGGTATAACCCGAGCCAGCTAAGTAACCGCGTGCCACACATTCGATAGGAAGCATTTCTAGCTTTTCACAATATGTTGCCCGGCCTCGGACTGAGTCTGGAACGTTAGTTGAAAGCACGTGATTAGGAACAATGCCTTGTAAGCGTTCAAACCACCACATGGACATAGCTGTAAGAATTCTTCCTTTGTCAGGAATTACCGAAGGCAAGATCCAGTCGTATGCAGAAATACGATCACTGGTAACGAAAAGCAAACGGCCATCTGGTGCTTCATAAAGATCGCGGACTTTGCCAGAGTAAATATGCTTGAACTCAGCACCTAATTCATAGTCGGTGGGCTGAATTGTCACAGGATAGGCTCCGGTCGGTAGGTTGCAGCCTTAGGAGAAGTTGCGACGAGTTTTGAAACTTTATCGGCTACTGCGGTAACTTGATCACGCGCAGCACCCGTAAATTCAAGCGGCTTTGAAATTAGCGCTTCTAGTTCTTCCCGATTGATTCCAAGGCGTGCATCATTGGCAAGTCGATCCAGGACGGCATTGCCATCGCCACCGTTTGGTCCGCGCATTTCAAGGGCAACTGCTACCGCATGTTCTTTGATTACTTCATGCGCAGTTTCCCGGCCTACGCCATTGCGAACTGCAGCCATCAAAATCTTGGTAGTTGCTAGGAACGGTAAGTAGCGGGTAAGTTCGCGCTCAATGACCGCAGGGAACGCACCAAACTCTTCAAGGACCGTTAAGAAAGTTTCAAATAATCCATCAATTGCATAGAACGAATCTGGAAGAGCAACCCGGCGAACTACGCTGCAAAATACATCGCCTTCGTTCCATTGATTGCCCGCCAGTTCGCCAACCATTGAGGCATAGCCGCGCAAGATTACAGTGAAACCATTTACTCGTTCACAAGAACGAGTGTTCATTTTGTGCGGCATTGCGCTGGAACCAACTTGGCCTTCTTTAAAGCCTTCAGTTACCAATTCATGTCCAGCCATCAAACGAATTGTGGTGGCAAAGCTACTTGGACCAGAAGCTAATTGCACAAGTGCAGTTACGGTGTCGTAGTCAACCGAACGTGGATAAACCTGCCCGACACTGGTGAATACATTTGTAAAACCAAGATGCTTTGCAATCCGAGACTCTAAGTCAGCAAGTTTGCTGGCATCTCCATCAAGAAGATCGAGCATGTCTTGCGCTGTTCCAACTGGCCCCTTGATGCCACGCAGTGGATAACGAGCAATTAAATCATCAACACGAGCAATTGCTACTAGTAATTCATCAGCCGCAGATGCAAAGCGCTTACCAAGTGTTGTAGTTTGCGCTGCAACGTTATGGCTACGACCAGTAAGTGCAACATCGGTGTAGCGAACGGCAAGTTCAGCCAGCACTCCTGCAGTTGCAACCGCTTTGATACGAATCAACTTAAGCCCAGCCATAACTTGGAGTTGTTCGACATTTTCAGTTAAGTCGCGACTAGTCATCCCTTTATGAATGTGCTCGTGTCCTGCTAATTCGCAGAATTCTTCGATCCGAGCTTTTACATCGTGACGGGAGATTTTTTCCCGATCAGCAATACTCGCTAGATCAACTTTTTCAATTACAGCTTCATAGGCCTCGATGACACCACTTGGAACTTCGATACCAAGATCTTTTTGGGCGCGAAGTACTGCAATCCAAAGTTGGCGCTCCAGCACAATCTTGTTAGTTGGCGACCAGATCTGTGCCATAGATTTTGAGGCATAGCGCCCAGCAAGGACATTGGGAATACTCGGTTTACTCAACAATGATTCATCCATGCTGGTCTCCCAATCTGATCTCACCAAGCGCTGCCTTCAGCGCAATGTCTGAGCGGTGATGTTCGCCTTCGAACTCAATTCTCTCAACTCCGGAGTACGCCTGAGTACGTGCCACGGATAAATCCGATCCAAGTGCAGTAACACTCAAAACTCGTCCCCCAGTTACTAGTAATTCACCAGCATCATTGGTTTTTGTGCCTGCGTGATAGACGACAGTTCCTGATTCCTCAGCAAGCTTGACCCCAGTTATGACAGCGCCTGCAACTGGTGACTCAGGATATCCGCCGGCCGCCATTACAACGGTGACCGCTGATTCTGGTTTCCACTCAAGTTCAACCAAGCTGGCGAGCTTTCCCGTGGCTGCCGCCAGTAACAATTCACTCAGCGAAGAGTTAAGTCGTGCCAAAACAACTTGAGTTTCGGGATCTCCAAATCGAGCGTTAAATTCAATAACACGAACACCACGTGCAGTGATTGCAAGCCCAGCAAACAACAAGCCGACAAATGGCGTGCCACGACGATTCATTTCATCAATCACGGGTTGCAGCACTGTTCGTGTTACATCACTAACAAAATTTTCTGGTGCCCACGGCAGTGGCGAGTAAGCGCCCATGCCACCAGTGTTTGGACCTTGATCGTTATCACCAACACGTTTGAAATCTTGCGCAGGTGTAAGCGGCACGATAGTTGTGCCATCACTTACCCCAAACAAACTAACTTCTGGGCCATCCAGGAATTCTTCGATAACTACAGCGCCACCATCGCGACTGTCAATACATGCAAGCGCGTGCGCAACTGCCACCTCAAAGTCAACTGTCACCACAACGCCTTTGCCAGCAGCTAAGCCGTCATCTTTGACGACATAAGGCGCGCCAAACAATTCAAGGGCAGCTCTGGCTTGCGCAATAGTTTGGCAATACTTACTATCCGCTGTTGGAACACCTGCGGCCTGCATAATCTCTTTAGCAAACGCCTTGCTTCCTTCTAAAGCAGCAGCCGCTTTACTCGGCCCAAAGACAGTAAAACCAGCACTACGCAATTCATCGGCGACTCCCGCAACCAAAGGTGCTTCTGGGCCAATAACTACTAGATCGGGTTTGTGCTTTTTTGCTAAGTCAACAACTGAAGAAATTTCATTGATGTGAACCACATCAATCCTTGCAATCTGGGATATTCCAGGATTTCCAGGAGCGCAGACAACTTCTACGTTTGGATCTAACAGGAGGGTGTGAGTTATGGCGTGCTCGCGTGCACCTTGACCAATAACCAGGATTAACACTTTCCTAAGCCTATTGCTATTTCGTAAAACAAAAAAATCCCGAACCTAGATTCGCACTAGGTTCGGGATTTTTCTTAAAACTTACTTACCTTCGTAGTACTTTCCTAGACCAGCAAAGACTTCATCCAGAATTGCTAGACCTTCCTTGGCTTCTGTTTCAGAAACGTTGCAAGGTGGAACAATGTGCCAACGGTTGTAGTTAGTAAATGGCATCAAACCATGCTTCTTAGCTGAAGCTACAAGTTCACCCATTGCAGGTGAGGTGCCACCATAAGGAGCAATCATTTCCTTGGTGTCGCGATCCTTTACAAGATCAAGGGCCCAGAACACACCCTTACCGCGAGCTTCGCCGATGATCTTGTGACGCTCTGCTAAGTCCTTAAGTCCTGGACCAAGAATTGTTTCGCCAATGTGCTTGGCATTTTCCACAATCTTTTCTTCCTTCATGACATCGATTGTTGCGACGATTGAGGCCGCAGCTAATGGGTGTCCAGAGTAAGTCAGTCCACCTGGGAAAACTTGGCTGTCAAATGTTGCTGCGATGTCATCACTTATAACAACGCCACCAACTGGAACGTAGCCACTGTTTGAACCCTTAGCGAATACAAACAAGTCAGGCTTTACATCAAAGGCATCGAATGCAAACCATTCGCCAGTGCGACCAAAGCCACACATAACTTCATCCAGAATCAACATGATGCCGTTATCGTCACAAAGTTTACGAACACCCTCGAGGTAACCGGGTGGTGGTATCAATACGCCGGCAGTACCAACTACAGTTTCGATAATTATTGAACCGATTGTGTTTGGACCTTCGTACTTGATAACTTCAGCTAAGTGGGCTAGTGCGCGGTCACGTTCTTGTTCCTGATTTTCTGACCAGAAGCTCGTGCGATATAAATGTGGTCCGAAGAAGTGAACGTGACCTGCAGAGAATTCATTTGGCCAACGACGTGGGTCACCAGTTGCATTAATCGCTGAACCAGTGTTGCCGTGGTAAGAGCGGTAGAACGAAAGTACTTTGTGCTTACGAGTGTGAATGCGCGCCATCCGGATCGCATTTTCAACGGCATCAGCTCCACCATTGGTGAAGAAAACTTTGTTCATGTGATCAGGTGCTAGATCAGCAATCCGCTTTGCAGCTTCGCCGCGCATATCGTTTGCATGCTGTGGTGCGATTGTTGTTAGCTTGCCAGCCTGATCCTGAATTGCCTTAACAACTTTTGGATGCTGGTGACCAATGTTGACGTTGACTAATTGACTGGAGAAGTCAAGGAAACGATTGCCGTCATAATCCCAAACGTATGAACCTTCACCACCCTGTATCAGCATTGGGTTCAGTGCGCCTTGTGCGCTCCAAGAATGAAATACGTGATTGCGGTCTAGATCGTAAACTTCTTTGCCGCGGGCGGTATTGGCTTCCATGGTTTAGCAACTCCTCTTACCAAGTGGTTTAGTCAATGCTACGCCTGTGACAATAACCTGGCGAACTTAAGTCGCAAGTCCACTCAGCGCTGAACATCCAGGTTCAAATTTGGCCAGCGCGACGCAATAATTGGGGCAGTTAGGTCAGATAGGCGCAGTTTCTGTTGCCCAGCAGGGTCAAAGTTTTCTGGGTCTAGCCAGGCCGTAAATGCATCCTGGGCAATTGGCCAATCTCGGTCAAGAATCGCAAACCAAGCAGTGTCGCGGTTGTGACCCTTAACCACAGTCGCCTGGCGGAAGAGGCCTTCAAATGACATGCCCAACCGCATGGCTGCGTCAATAGAGGGTTGGTTTAATGCATTACATTTCCATTCATACCGGCGATAACCAAGATCAAATGCGTACTTCATCATCAAGTACATTGCTTCGGTAGCAATTGGTTTTTGCTGAATAACTGGTGAGTAAGTAATCCAACCAACCTCAATCGAGCTGGAAACTGGATCAACTCTCAAAAAAGAAGCAACGCCAACTGCTTTATTTGTTTCGCTGTCAATAATCGCGTAAAAAAATGGATCGGCCTTGTGCTGTGCGCCTTCAACCCAAGTTCGGTATTCGGCTGCACTGTTGAATGGTCCCTGTGGCATGTAGGTCCATAGTCGACCATCAGTATCTAGTAAATAAACCGAGTAAAGATCAGCTGCATGCTTATCTGCATCTAAAACTTCTAGGGAGCAGTAATTGCCACTTAGCTTTACAGATTCATCAGGTAGTCCAGGTCGAGTTACTTCCCCAACAGGTAGACCGATTGGATCGCCGAAGTCATTTTGAACTGAAGCAATTTTCATTTAATTACTTACGAAGTAAATCGTTAATGCTGATGGTCGCATTGCGATCCTGGCCAACACCTACTGCAGAGATTGGAGCACCACTGATGTCTTCCAAGTACTTAATGTAGGCACGAGCATTGGGTGGAAGATCTTCCATAGTTTTCGCGCCACTGATGTCTTCAGACCAGCCAGGCAACATTTCATAAATTGGCTTTGCATGGTGGAATTCAGTCTGAGTCATTGGGAGCTCTTCGGAACGAGTTCCATCAATGTCGTATGCAACACAAACTGGAATCTTTTCCCAGCCAGTTAGTACATCAAGTTTTGTTAAGAAGATGTCTGTTAATCCATTAATACGAGTTGCATACCGAGCAATCGGTGCATCAAACCAGCCGCAACGACGCGGGCGACCAGTTGTTACCCCACGCTCACCGCCAATAGTGCGAAGTTTTTCACCATCTTCATCGAGAAGTTCAGTTGGGAATGGGCCGGAACCAACGCGAGTTGTATAGGCCTTCAGAATTCCGACGACACCGGTGATCTTGGTTGGGCCAATTCCAGATCCAGCACAAGCACCACCAGCAGTTGGGTTGCTGGAAGTTACGAATGGATATGTTCCATGATCGACATCAAGCAAAGTTCCTTGGCCGCCTTCAAGTAAAACAACTTTGTTTTCATCCAATGCGCGATTCAATAGCAAAGATGTGTCTGCAACATATGGCCACAAGCGCTCAGCATGTTCCATCAAGTTTTCAACAACTTCATCAACAGTTACTGCGCGACGATTGAAAACTTTTACCAAGACTTGATTCTTGCTCAGGAGTGAACCTTCGATTTTGGCACGAAGGATTTTTTCATCAAATAGATCCTGTACCCGAATGCCAAGGCGGGAAATCTTGTCTGCATACGATGGGCCGATGCCGCGTCCAGTAGTTCCAATTTTGGCATTACCCAAGAAACGTTCGGTAACTTTGTCAAGAGTTACGTGATACGGAGTGATCAAGTGAGCATTAGCGCTGATCAACAATTTAGACGTGTCAATTCCCTGCGCTTCAAGGCCATCAATCTCTTCGAACAAAACTGCGACGTCAATGACGACACCATTTCCGATTACTGGAGTAACTTCAGGAGTCAGGATGCCACTTGGCAACAAGTGAAGTGCGAACTTCTTATCACCAATTACAACAGTGTGACCTGCATTGTTTCCACCTTGATAGCGGACGCAGTAATCCACACGACTTCCGAGAAGGTCAGTAGCTTTACCTTTACCTTCGTCTCCCCATTGAGCACCAACTAGCACTACGGCAGGCATGGCAATTCCCCTTAAATCTCGTTGAACCTAGATAAGGCTAGTCCTTATTTATGGTGTGGGTTTACTCGACTAGCGCTTGCGTTGCTGCTGGGTCGCAATCAGTTAAAAACTGGGCACATCGGGTGGCTTCGGCTGACTCTCCGATGAATTTTGCGCCTCGAGCCAGGGCGTTCAAACAGCGCAGGAACCCACGATTTGGTTCGTGATTCCATGGGACCGGGCCAAAACCCTTCCAGCCATTTTTGCGAAGTGAATCAAGTCCGCGATGATATCCAACCCGAGCAAAAGCATAGGACTCGATGACTCGCTTTTCATTCCAAGCCTGATCGGCTAAAGCCGCCCAAGCCAGACTGCTTTCTGGAAATTCTGCTGCAACTACTTCGACTGACTTTCCAGCAGCAATTGCTTCTAGCGCGCGATTGTCTGCTGGTAGCAGTGTCGGTGGTGGGCCATTAAGTAGATCTTGTCCGATTGTCATTACTTAATCCTCGTTCCAGTTGCGCGAAGATCTTCGCAGGCCTTGACTACTCGTGCTGCCATGCCCGCTTCAGCAGCTTTGCCGAACGCACGTGGGTCATAAATTTTCTTATTTCCAACTTCACCATCAATCTTCAAGATGCCGTCGTAGTTCTTAAAAACATGATCAACAACAGGACGAGTATATGCATACTGCGTATCTGTATCAATGTTCATCTTGATTACACCGTAATCAAGTGACTCACGGATTTCGGAAAGCAATGATCCTGACCCACCGTGGAAAACCAAATCAAGCGGTTTGTCTTTGGTGTTGTGCTTTGCCTGAACTGCATCTTGCAGTTCTTTCAAGATGCCTGGCGTAAGTACTACGTTGCCTGGCTTGTAAACACCGTGCACATTTCCAAAAGTTGCTGCAACTAGGTAACGACCTCGCTCACCAAGACCTAACCGATCTGCCATTGCTAGGGCATCTTCTGGAGTTGAGAATAATTTGGCATCGTGTGATGCTTCAACACCATCTTCTTCACCACCGACAACTCCGATTTCAATTTCAAGAATAGTTTGGGCTGATGCGCACTTATCTAGCATTTCATCGGCGACAGCTAGGTTTTCTTTCATGGAAACGGCAGAGCCATCCCACATATGTGACTGAAACAGCGGGCCTTGTCCAGCTTTAACTCGGTCTGCAGAAATCTGAACTAATGGACGCATAAACCCATCAAGTTTTTCGGCCGGGCAATGGTCCGTATGAAGTGCAATGTTTACGCCGTAACCCTTGGCAACCGCATGTGCGAATTCCGCAAGTGCTACAGCGCCGATAATCATGTCTTTAACGCCTTGACCCGAAGCAAACTCAGCGCCGCCCCATGAAACCTGAACTATGCCATCACTCTCGGCTTCGGCAAAACCGCGGATCGCAGCAACAATTGTTTGCGAAGAAGTGCAGTTGATTGCGGGGTAAGCAAATGCGCCAGCCTTGGCACGATCAAGCATTTCGTTATAAATTTCTGGGCTAGCGATTGGCATTCTGCAGACTCCTAGACTTATTTAATTCGTGGGATCAGCCTTGCCGTTGCCCACGTTCTTATTGTGTCACGGGTACAGTCATATAGTGATTGCAACTGCCCCATTTAAATTCGCAACATCCTTTCAAGCAGCTGGATTTTTAGATCCTGAAGGGTTGCTCAAAGGCTTTGGCAGTTTGGCACTTGTTGTTGCCTGTGGAATTTTGTTGGTCGAATGTGCGCTACTAATTGGACTCGTGCTACCAGGTGACTCGCTACTTTTTATTGTGGGAATTCTGCTTGCCACTGGGTTTATTTCTACTCCAGTTTGGGTTGCGATTATTGCCATGTCTGCGGCTGCGATCGTAGGTAACCTGCTTGGGTATTGGACCGGCGCAAAATTTGGCCCAAAACTTTTTAGTCGACCTGATTCGCGATTTTTCAAACAAGAATACGTTGTAGTAACACAAAACTTTTTTGAAAAACACGGCCCGCGCGCAATCGTATTAGCCCGATTTGTTCCAGTTGTTCGCCCTTTGATCACCAGCATGGCCGGGGTGGCTCAGATGAATTATCGAATCTATGCGACTTACAGCACCATCGGTGGAATTCTTTGGGTTGTGTCTCTAACCCTGGCTGGTTACTTTTTCGGTGGGATAGATTTTGTTGCTCAGCACATTGAACTAGTCACACTAGGAATTGTTGCCCTGAGCTTGGTGCCGGTCGTAATTGAATTCCTTCGCCATCGCAGGCAAGGCAAGAATTAAAGCCCTAAATCTGGCAAGTTGTAAGCGTATAAATAATTTAACCCAGCAGCTTCAATAGTCGGCTGAGCGGCGCGTTCCACAATAACTGCCACTGCAACAACTTCAGCGCCGGCTTCCCGCAACGCCTCAACTGCAGTCATAAC
>CANLIF010000014.1 GCA_947491175.1 Actinomycetota bacterium | reverse complement strand
TTGTGTGCTCACCGCCCCAGAAAGATTTTGGGGGATGGCCACACCCAACTATTTTGGCGGCTTGTGCGTTACTTGGGGTAACGGAAGTTTATGCAGCGGGTGGCTCGCAAGCCATTGCACTTATGGCATATGGCGCAACGGGAGATGTAGAAATCGAACCAGTTTATTTAGTTACCGGTCCAGGCAACATGTATGTGACGGCAGCCAAGCGAATGCTCAAAGGATTAATTGGAATTGATTCTGAAGCCGGACCAACTGAAATTGCGATTTTGGCTGATGATTCAGCCAATCCAGATTTCGTAGCGGCTGACTTGATTAGCCAAGCAGAGCACGATGATGTTGCAGCATCAGTACTGGTAACCGACAGCGAAGAACTGATTGTAAAGGTTCGAGCAAGTCTGGAACGCCTAGTTCCATTAGCAATGAACAAGGACCGAATCCGAATCGCGCTAACTGGACAGCAAAGCGCATTTGTCTTGGTCGATGATTTAGATCATGGCCTAAATGTTGTTGATGCATATGCCGCCGAACACCTTGAGATTCATACTCGAAACGCCTCTGATGTTGCTCGCCGAGTAAATAATGCCGGCGCGATTTTTGTTGGCGATTGGTCACCAGTTTCACTTGGTGACTATGCGGCGGGCTCTAATCACGTTTTACCTACTGGTGGTTGTGCATGTCACTCATCGGGCCTTTCCGTGCAGTCTTTCTTGCGCGGTATTCACTACGTTGAATACAACGAGGCAGCACTTAGTGACATTGCTCAGACGGTAATCACGCTGGCAAACTCGGAAGGTTTGCCAGGTCACGCCGCCGCTATCGAAATTCGCAAAAAATGACACAGTTACCAATTCGCAAAGATCTGATTGGTCGTTCTCCTTATGGTGCTCCGCAAATTGATGTGCCCATTCGGCTGAACACAAATGAAAACCCGTTTGGTCCGTCACCAGAACTTGTTGCCGAATTAGCAAAAGTGGTTTCGGATCTTGGATCTGAGCTCAATCGATACCCAGATCGTGACGCGACCGAACTTCGTGCCGACTTAGCCACATACTTGAATTCCGAGAGTCAAGTTAACTTGACTGCTAAAAATATTTGGCCAGCGAATGGTTCCAATGAGGTTATGCAACAACTCCTCCAACTTTTTGGTGGACCTGAAAAATCTTTAGTCACTTTTGATCCGACTTACTCAATGTATGAGGACTATTGCCGTAATACCTTTACGAAATATTTGAGCGTCTCGCGCAATAAAGATTTCACAATTAACCAAAAAGTAATCGATAGTGCGCTGGCCTTAAACCCCGACATCATCGTTCTAACTTCACCAAATAATCCAACTGGCACGGTTATCGAATTTTCAGACATAGATTACTTATTGCGAAATTTTGCTGGAGTTTTAATAGTTGATGAGGCATACGCAGAATTTCGTCCAGTGGACTCACCATCTGCGCTATCCAAACTCGATTCGAACCCAGGCCTAATAGTGGCCCGAACTATGAGTAAAGCCTTTTCATTTGCTGGCGCCAGAATCGGATATGTTGCGGCAAGCCCTGAAGTAGTAGAGGCAATTCAACTAGTTCGCTTGCCTTATCACTTATCAACTGTTACTCAGGCACTAGCCAGAGCTGCCCTGCGATTTAGTGATCAACTTCAAAGTCAGGTCAACTTACTGCGACAAGAGCGCGACGACCTGGCAATTTGGTTTGAGAATGTTGGTTTCGATGTTGCTCCAAGCGGGGCAAATTTCCTGCTATTTGGAACATTTGCTGATCGCAACCTGGTTTGGGAACAATTGGTTGAGCAAGGAGTTTTGATCCGCCAAACTGGACCAGATGGCTGGTTACGAGTCAGCATTGGAACTCCGGAAGAAAACTTGGCGTTTAAGACCGCTCTATTACATGTAACTAATCGAACTAATGGAAAGTAATCAAATGGCCCGCACCGCACGCATTGAACGAAGTACAAAGGAAAGTTCAGTTCTTGTCGAGCTAAACCTTGATGGAACTGGACAAATTGAAATAGAAACTGGTGTGCCATTTTTTGATCACATGCTTTCCCAGTTAGGACGCCATGGCGGCTTTGATTTAAAGGTTGTTACAAAGGGCGATGTTGATGTGGACTCACATCACACAGTCGAAGACACTTCATTAGCAGTTGGTGAGGCCATCCGAGTTGCACTTGGTGACAAGGTTGGGATCCGCCGCTTTGGTGACGCGTATGTTCCATTGGATGAAACTGCTTGCCATGCTGCCGTTGATCTTTCTGGCCGACCATACCTAGTTCATGAACAACCGGAAATTGTCGAATTGATCGGAACTTTTGATACCACATTGATTCGTCATATTTGGGAATCAATTATTGCCTCCGCCCAGATCTGTATTCATATTCGAATTCTCAGCGGACGCAATGCCCACCACGTTAGTGAAGCCCAATTCAAGGCAGTAGCACGTGCATTGAGAGACGCTGTGGCAATTGACCCGCGAGTGTTAGATGTGCCTTCAACAAAGGGAAGTCTCTAGCTCGTGACTTCGGTTGTCATTCTTGACTACGGTTCAGGAAATGTAAGGTCGGCACAACGCGCAGTCGAGACGACGGGAGCTAAAGTTTCAATTTCGGCTGACTTTGACGAAGCATTAGAAGCAGATGCTTTATTAGTTCCTGGTGTTGGTGCTTTCGCTGCTTGCATGCAAGGAATTAAAAATGTACGCGGTGATCAAATAATTGGCCGGCGCCTGGCAGGTGGTCGACCAGTATTAGGAATTTGTGTTGGAATGCAAGTGCTGTTTGAAAAAAGTACCGAACACTCAGGTGATGGTTTCTTAGAAGGTCTAAATGAGTGGCCAGGCACTGTTGAAAAACTGGTAGCGCCGGTTCTTCCCCACATGGGATGGAACAATGTTGCTCCAGCAACTAATTCAAAAATGTTTAGTGGAGTTGAGACTGAGCGATTCTATTTTGTGCACTCATACGCGTCTCGAAAATGGGAGTTGGATCCCCATGAAATGCTTGCTGCTCCTAAAGTGAGTTGGGCTAACCACGGTGAGGATTTTGTTGCGGCTGTTGAAAATGGTCCGCTTTGGGCCACGCAGTTCCATCCAGAAAAATCAGGTGAAGCAGGTCTGACATTATTAGCAAACTGGATAGCAGCAATCAAATGATCTTTAATAAATACCTTCGGAGCGATAAATGACATCCCTGATCTTGTTACCTGCAGTTGACGTTGCAGATGGACTGGCAGTGCGGTTAGTGCAAGGTGATGCCGATAGCGCGACTTCATTTGGTGACCCGTTAGCGGCGGCATTGGATTGGCAAGCAAGTGGCGCCCAATGGATTCATTTAGTTGATCTCGATGCAGCATTCGGGCGTGGTGAAAACCGAAATCTATTAGCTGAGGTAATTGGCAAACTCGATGTCAACGTAGAACTCTCTGGTGGAATTCGAGACGATGAATCACTTCGCGCTGCACTTGCAACTGGTTGTCGCCGAGTGAACTTGGGAACTGCTGCCCTAGAAGATCCAGAATGGACCGCAAGAGTCATTGGCGAATTTGGCGATCGGATTGCTGTTGGTTTAGACGTACGCGGCACTGTCCTGGCTGCGCGTGGTTGGACTAAAGAGGGCGGTGACATTTGGCAGACTCTTGAACGCTTGGAATCAGATGGCTGCCAGAGATATGTAGTTACTGATGTAACTAAAGATGGAACTCTGCGTGGACCTAACATCGATTTACTAAAGCAGATGTGTGAACGAACCAAAATGCCAGTTATTGCGAGCGGCGGTATCGCAACTCTCGATG
The DNA here is from genome assembly GCA_947491175.1 of Actinomycetota bacterium. Taxonomy (GTDB): domain Bacteria; phylum Actinomycetota; class Actinomycetes; order S36-B12; family UBA5976; genus UBA5976. The sequence goes on along the minus strand of CANLIF010000014.1, from coordinate 11,951 downwards.
ATTTGATTGAACTCAGAGCTCTTACGGAAATTGGAGTTGAAGGCGCAATCGTAGGTAAGGCGCTTTACGCCCAAGCGTTTACCTTAGAAGAAGCAATTAAAGTTTCGGGACCGCAGGCTTAGTTAATGAGTGTTGCAATTCGCGTTATCCCATGTCTTGATGTCGATGCCGGCCGAGTTGTCAAAGGCGTCAACTTTGAAAATCTAAATGATGCTGGGGATCCAGTAGAACTAGCTCGACGATATGGAAACTCAGGCGCAGATGAACTTGTGTTTCTCGACATCACAGCATCGAGTTCTAATCGCGAAACTACATACGAGATGATTCGCAAAACTGCTGATGAACTTTTCATCCCCCTGACAGTTGGTGGTGGAGTGCGCAGTGTCTCTGATGTCGATCAACTACTTCGCGCAGGCGCCGACAAGATTGGAATAAACACCGCAGGGATTGCCAATCCAGAGTTGATATCTGACTCGGCAAAACGTTTTGGTGATCAGTGCATTGTGATTTCAGTTGATGTTCGACGTAATCAGGATTCACCAAGTGGTTTTGAAGCAACTACACATGGTGGCCGAAATAGCAGTGGTCGCGACGCCTTGGAATGGATCATTGAGGCCGCCGAGCGAGGTGCTGGAGAAGTCCTACTCAATTCAATGGATGCTGATGGCACTAAAAATGGCTATGACCTTGAGTTGATTTCTGCGGTGAGATCTGCGGTTGAGATCCCAGTGATTGCAAGCGGCGGGGCTGGAAAACTTTCTGATTTTGCACCCGCAGTAAAGGCGGGCGCAAATGCTGTTTTGGCTGCCAGCGTTTTTCACTTCAATGAAATTTCGATCCAAGAAGTAAAGGATGAACTAGCGCGTAGCGGGCAAGAAGTTCGCTAGCTAACTTCACTGATTTCGACTACTTTGTTCAATCAAGGCACAATAGAGGTATGGAGAGTTCGCCGTTTGTTGATTCCTTGGTTTTCAATGACCAAGGGTTAATTCCTGTCGTAGTTCAACAAGTTGATACCAAGGAAGTCCTCATGGTTGCTTGGATGAATTCAGACACAGTGAAACAAACTCTACAAACTGGTAAGGCGACTTACTGGAGCCGCAGCCGATCTGAAGTCTGGATTAAGGGCGCAACTTCCGGGAATGACCAACGTGTTATCTCCCTTGCCAAGGATTGCGATAGTGACACTTTACTTTTGACTGTCGACCAATCTGGCGCCGCTTGCCATACTGGCAATCGAACTTGCTTTGATGATTCTGTAACGCACCCAGAGGTAAGTGGATGACTACTCCTAACCTCGAATCATTTCGCACCTTGGCACAAAATCGACGGGTAATTCCAGTTTTTAGGAAACTTCTTGCTGATGGCGAGACCGCACTTGGCCTTTATCGAAAACTTGCTGATGAGCGTGCTGGCACATTCCTGCTGGAATCCGCCGAGCACGGTAGGTCCTGGTCACGCTATTCATTCGTAGGTGTCGCAAGTTCAGCAATGCTTTCGGAACGCAATGGCCAGGCACTTTGGTCTGGAAAAGTTCCGCAAGGAGTCCCATCTACTGGCGATCCAATCACTGCATTGCGCGAGACCTTAGATGTCCTTTTCACTCCGGGCGTAAACGAAGGCATTACTGATGAAGAACTGCCGCCTTTAACAGGTGGCGTAGTCGGTTACTTGGGGTACGACATTGTCAGGCGCCTTGAAAAGTTGCCAGATGAAACCCAAGACGTACTTGAGTTACCTGAACTAGCGATGCTGGTGGCAACTGATTTAGCAGTTTTGGATCACAAAGACGGAACTGTCACATTAATTGCCAATGCCATTAACTATGACAACTCTGATGAACGCGTTGACGAAGCTTGGATTGATGCCGAGCGAAGACTTGATGCCATGGAAGCAGCCTTAGGTGGCCAGGCCCCATCAAGTGCCTCAAGTTTTGATCGCACTGCAAAAGCGGAATTTACGCGAGAAATCACTGGGGCTGAATATCAAGAATCAGTTAGGATCGCGCAAGAACGCATCCGAGCAGGTGATGCATTTCAAATTGTGCTAAGCCAAAGATTTGCTACAAACTGCCAGGCATCTGCGCTAGACGTCTACCGAGTATTGCGCGCAACTAATCCAAGTCCTTACATGTTCTTGTTTAGAATCCCAGAATTAACTGGTCCTGGACGGGAACTTGGCACTAAAGTTGCCTTCGACGTTGTTGGCTCAAGTCCCGAGGCACTAGTTACGCTTCGAAATGGTGAAGCGATGCTTCATCCAATTGCAGGCACTAGACCTCGCGGTGATACCCCAGAAATCGATGAATCTAATGCAGCAGACCTACTTGCTGACAAGAAGGAACGCGCCGAACACTTAATGCTGGTAGATCTAGGTAGGAACGACTTAGGTCGGGTCTGCTTGCCGGGATCCGTAGAAGTTACAGACTTCATGAGCATAGAAAAATATAGTCATGTCATGCACATTGTTTCAACGGTTATCGGGAAGATTGATCCAGCAGTTAGTGCATTTGATCTAGTCGCTGCAACTTTTCCAGCTGGAACACTTTCTGGCGCTCCTAAACCGATGGCAATGACGATTATTGAAGAACTAGAAAATTCAAAGCGTGGAGTTTATGGCGGCTGTGTTGGATATTTAGATTTTGCTGGAAACATCGACACTGCAATTGCAATTCGCTCAACAGTTATCAAGAACTCAATTGCTTATGTGCAAGCTGGGGCAGGCGTTGTTGCAGATTCTATTCCGGAAAGCGAAGATGCTGAATGTCAGGCCAAAGCTATGGCTGTTCTAAATGCAGTAGCTGTGGCAAATTCCTTGGTGAGCAACCAAGCATGAAGCTGTCGCTACGAAACTTGATTTCGATTGAACTTATTTTCTCAGTAATTGTTCTTGTTGCCCTGAGTCGGCCGTGGGTGGTTGCAACTTACACAGAGACTGGATTTCCTTCGGTTAATTTGAGTTTGAGCGCCAACCAGTTGAATTCTTCAACTAATGGACTAGCCCTTGCAGCAATTGCATCTGCACTTGGCGCAATCGCTACTCGCGGAATTTTTCGACGAATAGTGGGCGCTGTAATCTTTGCTCTTGGCGTTGGGCTAATTGTCACCACGATTAATTTAATAAGCAATTTGGATCAGTTCTTAGGACTGCAATTTGAACAGGCAATCGGACGCGAAGTGTCTGGCTGGGTTTCCGAAACGTCCAATTACGCATTGCTTGTTGTTCCTGCTGGACTTGTCGTAGCACTATGTGGTCTGGCTATTGCGGTGAAATCATTTGACGCTGGGATGTCACAACGATACGAACGAAATCTTTCAGAAGACAAACAACTAACCCCATGGCAGGCGTTGGACCAAGGAATAGACCCAACAATTCAGAGCCCCGTTGCCCCGCAGTTAGACTAAGCAAAGCAGCGCTTAAAGGAGAACCAATGTCAGACACACACGCAGATCACGGTCACACTGTTGCGGCATGGACTGCAGTGATTATCGCTATGTTCGCATTTTTAGTTGGTTGCATTGGCGTAGTAATCGCATCTCCAATGGTGTTCTGGATCGGCATTGCACTTCTCCCGGTCGCTGGAATCGCGGGCAAGGTTCTGGCTCTAATGGGCTACGGCAAGCAAAAGTAACTAACGGTTTTTGCTAAATTCAAAACTTCGAAGCAGGTTCTTAAGAAGGGCACATCATGACTTCTGTTCTGGATTCAATCATTCAGGGAGTTAAAGAAGACCTCGGCGTGCGAAAAACCATAGTTTCACTTGATCAATTGAAAGCTCTTGTTGATGAAGTTCCACGGGCATTGCCAGCGGCGGATTTACTTCTTAATAATTCATTTAGCGTTATCTCTGAAGTAAAGCGCGCAAGTCCAAGCAAAGGACATTTGTCAGACATCCCAGATCCGGCGTCACTAGCTCTAGAATACCAAACTGGTGGAGCGCAAGTTATCAGCGTACTTACTGAGGAGCGCAAATTTAGTGGCAGCCTTGCTGACTTAGATGCCGTGCGAAGGTCTGTTTCAATTCCAATTTTGCGAAAAGACTTCATGGTTGACGAGTACCAAGTTTGGGAAGCGCGGGCGCATGGCGCTGATGTGATTTTATTAATTGTCGCTGGGCTATCTGATAATCAACTTGGGGAACTAAACGGACTAGCAACTGAGCTTGGCATGTCAGTGTTAGTTGAGATTCATGATGAGTCTGAATTGAATCGGGCCCTGGCAATAAATCCAAAACTTTTAGGAGTTAACGCCCGCAATCTCAAGACTTTGGAAGTCAGCTTAGATGTGTGTCACACCTTGATTCCACAAATCCCAGATCACGTTTTAGCAATTGCCGAATCTGGAATTTCAAGCACTGATCAAGTAGAAGCCTTGGTTTTAAGTGGTGCCAGAGCGGTATTGGTTGGCGAGGCTTTGGTCACAGGTGGTACTCCAGCCAAAACTGTCGCAGAATGGACTCAGGCGGGAATTCGGGCTCGCGAAAATTTTCTATTGAATCGTTCTTAGGACTGGCATAAATGACAGTTAATGATCTTGTATCGGTGCCAGATCTGCGCGGACACTTTGGCAAGTTTGGCGGAAGGTTTGTTCCTGAAGCCTTAATGGCAGCACTTGATGAACTCGATGAAGCCTTTCGTAAAGCCTCGGTTGACCCGAACTTCTTGAAGCAACTACGGGACCTGCAGACTAACTACACCGGTCGGCCAAGCCCAATCACCGAAGCTAAAAGGTTTTCCGAACACGCTGGCGGCGCCACCATTTTGCTTAAGCGCGAAGATTTGAATCACACAGGTTCACACAAGATCAACAACGTACTAGGGCAAGGCTTATTAACCCAGCGAATGGGAAAGAAGCGGGTCATCGCCGAAACTGGCGCCGGCCAACATGGTGTAGCAACAGCAACCGTAGCTGCACTTCTGGGACTCGAATGTGTCGTTTACATGGGCGAAGAAGATACCAAGCGCCAAGCGCTTAACGTTGCTCGCATGAAATTACTTGGCGCAACTGTTGTACCGGTCACGAACGGTAGTCGAACCCTTAAAGACGCGATTAATGAAGCGATGCGCGATTGGGTTGCAAACGTAGAAACTACTCATTACATGCTCGGCACTGTTGCCGGTCCTGCCCCATTCCCTGAAATGGTTCGAGATTTCCACCGCATAATTGGTGATGAATCGCGCGAGCAAATGCTAAGTCGCTATGGCCGCTTGCCAGATGTGGTTGCAGCCTGCGTTGGCGGCGGCTCAAATGCAATTGGAATCTTTACGGCTTTTATTCCAGATGCAAACGTTCGACTACTTGGACTAGAAGCCGGTGGTGATGGAGTTGAAACTGGCCGCCACGCATCGACAATCGTAGGGGGAGCCGTTGGTGTGCTTCACGGCGCTCGTTCCTACATCATGCAAGACGATGACGGACAAACTATCGAAAGCCATTCCATCTCTGCCGGCCTTGACTACCCAAGTGTTGGTCCAGAGCATGCCTACCTTGCTGACATTGGTCGAGCAGAATATCGTTCAGTCACAGATGTTGAAGCTATGGGTGCATTCAAGTTGCTTTGTGAAACCGAAGGGATCATTCCGGCAATCGAAACTGCTCACGCTTTGGCCGGGGCTATTGAGATCGGCAAAGAACTTGGCGAAGGCGCAATAATCTTGATCAACCTCTCTGGTCGTGGTGACAAAGATGTCGAAACTGCTGCCAAGTATTTTGGAATTGATCTATGAGTTTGTTGCACGATGCATTCGCGCGGGCTAAGTCTGAAAATCGAGCAGCGCTAATTGCATACCTGCCCGCAGGTTACCCATCAGAAGATGGCGCAGTTGAATGTATAACCGCCATGGTCGAAGGTGGCGTTGACGTAGTTGAGATCGGTTTTCCATATAGCGATCCAGTTATGGACGGTCCCACGATTCAAGATGCAGTAAATATTTCCTTAGTCGGGGGAACCAAGTCAGCAACCGTGATTAATACCGTCAAGCGGGTTGCTGACCTTGGAGTTCCAGCGCTAGTGATGTCCTACTGGAATCCAATTGAACGGTATGGAGTGGACGCTTTTGCTGCAGATTTTCATGCTGCAGGCGGTATCGGAGTCATTACACCTGACTTAACTCCAGAAGAAGCCGAAGACTGGATTTGCGCAACTGATTCAAATGATGTTGATCGAGTTTTCCTAGTTGCGCTTTCCAGTTCGGATGAACGAATTGCAAAAGTGGCCGGTGCCACCACTGGCTTCATTTATGCCGGCGCAGTCATGGGCGTGACAGGCGCGCGCGCTTCAGTATCTGATGCCATTGAAGGCTTGGTAGCGAAAGTTCGTCGGCATAGCGAACTTCCAGTGGCAGTTGGTCTGGGAGTTTCAACTCCCGAACAGGCTCATGAGATTGCCCAATATGCTGATGGCGTGATCGTGGGAAGCGCGTTTGTTACCGCGATTAAGAAAGATGGCGCAGCTGGCGCCAAGGCTTTGGCGCAAGCGCTTTCACAAGGCTTAGCCCGTTAAAACTGCTTACATTTATTAAGTTTCGACATTTGAAAAAGTGCGACATAATTGGGGAAACCTAAGTTATTACCTAATAAGTAATCCGAATTATTAATGGAGTTTTCGTGTCACAAGAAAACATGAGTGCCAAAGCGGCAAAAGCCGCCGCCGCGGCAGCCCGTCAAGAAGCTGCCGCAGTTGAACAAAAACGTCAGCGCAAGATTCGAATTATCGGTGGACTAGTTGTTGTTGTTGTTATGGCATCCTTGATCGCAATCCCGTTCTTAACTAACAAAGACGCAATTATCCCAACAGATTCCGCACTTCCAACAGGCGTGACATCTGATACCTATGGCGTAAAGGTTGGATCGGCCTGGACTGCAACAGATGCAGATAAAATTCCACTCCTTCAAATTTGGGAAGACTTTCAGTGTCCAGCTTGCGCTCGATTTGAAGTAGCAGCTGGCTCAGCAATTCAAGAATTAATTGATGCTGGAAAATTGCGCGTTGAGTATCGTCCAACTATTTTCCTAGACAAAAATTTAGTTTCATCTAACACTGCGGCTGGAAATCCTAATTCATCCCAGCGCGCAACTTTAGGCTTTGGATGCGCAGTTGATGCAAACGCTGCAGAAAAGTATCACGCTGGGGTATTTGCTAGTCAGCCAGCTGAAGAAGGTGCTGGATTTTCAACTGACACTTTGGTTTCTATCGCTGAGTCGTCAGGAATCACAGGCGATGCTCTGGATTCCTTTACTGATTGTTTAACATCAGAAAAGTACGCAGGTTGGGTTGCTAACTCATACGCCGCCTTTGATTCAGCGGGCGTTTCTTCTACGCCAACTGGGCTACTAAATGGCACCGAGCTATCTGGCGATGTTTTGTTTGACCCGATTCAGCTCACTGCTGCAATTGAAGCTGCAGCAAAGAGTTAAGTGATCTAGCCACTTCATGTTCCTGATACCAGCGTTTATTCCAAGCCCTGCGCAAAGCGTCTGGCAACTAGGTCCAGTGCCGCTTCGGGCGTACGCCTTTTTTATCCTGGTTGGAATTTTCTTGGCGATTTGGCTTGGCAACAAGCGTTGGGTCGCGCGCGGTGGCTTAAATGGGCAAGTCACTGACATCGCGATGTGGGCCGTCCCATTTGGCATAATTGGTGGCCGTCTTTATCACGTATTGACTGATTGGGAACTTTATTTCAGCGAAGGTGGCAAAGGTTTCCTGGGAGCTTTCCGAATTTGGGAAGGTGGTCTAGGAATCTGGGGCGCGCTTGCACTTGGTGGAGTCGGTGCCTGGATCGGTGCCAAAAGACTTGGCGTGCCATTTGCCCCGTTTGCAGATTCCATTGCACCAGGCGTTGCCTTTGCCCAAGCAATTGGAAGATTAGGGAATTGGTTTAACCAGGAACTTTTTGGTCGACCAACCACATTGCCTTGGGGTTTGGAAATTGCAACCGAAAACCGTCCAACCGAGTTCACGCAATTTGAAACCTTCCATCCAACTTTTCTTTATGAAGCTCTTGCCTGTGTTGCAATTGGGTTGTTAATTATTTGGGCTGACAAGCGATACGTAATGGGGCATGGGCGCGTGTTCGGGCTATACGCCGCCCTTTATTGCTCGGCTCGTGGATTGATCGAAACTATGCGGATCGATGATTCGCGCCACATATTGGGAGTTCGCTTCAACGTTTTCACTGCCCTCTTTATTGGTGCATTTGCACTTTTATATTTGGTTAGATCCAGTGAAAAGAACCCCGGTAGGGAACTGATGTCTGGTGGCAAACTGGTAATCAAGGGACAAGAACCAGAGATTTCGGTAGCGACTATTGAATCTGATGAGAAAGTTTCCGAAAATTCAGATTCGCAACCCAGCAGTTCTCCTGCAGTTCAGATTGACGAACCCAAGCAACGTGGTCGAAGAGCAAAACCTAAGCGATAGTTGCTAGCAAAGGCGTTAGGTTCTAAAGGTTCAAGCGGTAAACTTGGGACTAGCCTCTTGTTAGGAAATATTGTGCGCCGCGCAAAAATTGTATGTACGTTAGGTCCAGCCACCGCTAACCCAGAAACCATAAAGAATCTGGTAATTGCTGGCATGAATGTTGCTCGCTTAAACCTTTCCCACGGCGACCAAGAGGTTCATGCACGTTCGTATGAAATGGTTCGAGCTGCGTCCGCTTCCACTGGCAAGGGAGTCGGAATTCTTGCTGACTTGCAAGGACCGAAAATTCGGTTAGCCCGATTTGCATCAGGTCCAGTTGAACTTCATGCGGGGGATTCATTTACGATCACTACACGAGATGTGCCTGGTGATTCAAAGATTTGTGGAACTACCTATCCGGGACTTCCAGGTGATTGCAAAGTTGGCGATCGAATTCTCATTGATGATGGCAGAGTCGGATTAGAAGTGCTCGAAGTCACCTCGGACTCAGTTGTTACGCGAGTAACTGAGGCTGGAACGGTTAGTGACAACAAGGGAATAAATCTGCCTGGTGTGGCTGTAAGTGTTCCGGCACTTTCTGAAAAAGATATTTCTGATTTGCGTTGGGCTTTAAAGCAAGGCGTTGACATGATTGCGCTTTCGTTTGTCAGAAGCGCAGCCGACATTGATGACGTTCACAAGATTATGGATCAAGAAGGCCGTCGCATCCCAGTGATTGCCAAGATCGAAAAGCCGCAGGCCGTGGATAATTTGCAAGAGATCATTGCTGCCTTTGATGGCATTATGGTGGCACGTGGTGATCTGGGTGTTGAATTGCCGCTGGAACAGGTTCCGATGGTTCAAAAACGGGCGATTGAATTAGCTCGGGTGGCAACAAAGCCAGTGATTGTTGCAACGCAAATGCTTGACTCAATGATGACCTCAAATCGCCCAACGCGTGCTGAAGCCAGTGACGTTGCAAACGCAGTCCTGGACGGCGCAGACGCTTTGATGCTCTCGGGTGAAACCAGTATTGGTATCGATCCAATTCATGTGGTTGAGACAATGAGTCGGATCATGACTCATATCGAGACTGAAGCACTCGAGATGCTACCTAAACTTGCCGATGATGCCCACGGTCAAACTGCAAAGGCCATGTGTCAAGCAGCAGTTAAGGTTGCGTCCCATGTTGAAGCCGTTAGCTTGGTGGCATTCACTGAAACTGGAAGTTCCGCTCGGCTTGTTGCTCGTCACCGCAGCAGAACTCGCCTAATGGCATTTACTCCAAACGAACCCGTGCGAAACGAACTTTCGCTGGTGTGGGGAACCGAAACCTTCTTGGTTCCGCGCGTTTCACATACTGACGATATGGTGGCGCAACTCGACAAGATACTTTTGGAGTTTGGAATTTTCAAAATGCATGACCCGATTGTGGTTATCGCTGGCGTTCCACCAGGCGTGCCAGGCTCAACTAATGGCATGAGAGTGCATCAGTTGGGGCGTGGCGCAGATAACGCCTAGGCGTTATCTGCGCCCAATAAGCGCAGTGCAATCCGATAACGCCTAGGCGTTTTCTGCGCCCAATAAGCGCAGTGCAATCAGATAACAACTAGGCGTTTTCTGCGCCCAATAGGCACACCTCAATAAGCACCGCGTAAATCAGATAACTCCTAGCCCAGGATCTGGGTCAGATGTGACTGATTTCGAACTTGCCTGCTACAGTAATGAAAGCTTGAAAGCACGACATCCTTTAACACCTGTCCCGTGAGGCAGGAAAGGAGGTAAGAAGATGACGCACGACTTTGAGCCACAAGGACACGTAGTCCTTGACTCCAGCGATATATCTCGCGCCCTCACTCGTTTAGCCCATGAAATTGTCGAGCGCACTCAAGGTGCCAGCAATTTAACTTTGATGGGAATTCCGACTCGAGGCGCATTCCTTGCAACTCGACTGGGTGAAAAAATTTCTGCAATCCAAGGTAGCCCAGTTTCTGTCGGCGCAATTGACATCACCATGTACCGAGATGATCTTAGGTCGCGTCCGGCGCGTGCACTGCTGCCAACCACCATCCCACTCGAAGGCATTGAAGGTCGGCTAGTGATCTTGGTTGACGATGTGCTTTTCTCAGGACGCACAATCCGAGCTGCCCTTGATGCACTATCCGAACATGGTCGTCCCGAACTTGTGCAGCTTGCTGTCCTTGTAGATCGTGGTCACCGTGAACTTCCAATCCGGGCAGATTACGTTGGCAAAAATCTGCCAACCTCCCGTACTGAAAAAATTCAAGTCAATCTGATAGAACACGATGGCATCGATGAAGTACGAATCGAGCGTGAATCATGAAGCACCTACTAAGCGCAGCTGACTTAAGTTACGAAGATGCAATTTTGGTATTAGATACGGCCAAACAGCTTGCTGCTGCAACCGAGCAAGGTGTGGGCAAGCTTCCACCGCTGCGCGGCCGCACTGTCGTGAATCTTTTCTATGAAGATTCAACCCGTACTCGAATTTCATTTGAAGCTGCGGCGAAACGATTAAGCGCAGATGTCATTAACTTCTCTGCAAAGGGCTCAAGTGTTTCAAAAGGTGAAAGCCTAAAAGATACTGCGCTAACTCTCGAGGCTATGGGCGCTGACGCGGTCATAATCCGACACAACAGCAGCGGCGCACCGCATCGATTGGCTAATGCTGGTTGGATTTCTGGGGGAGTTGTAAATGCTGGCGACGGTACCCATGAACACCCAACCCAAGCCCTGTTAGATGCATTCACATTACGTAACCATCTTCGTAATGGCATCGGTGACTTAAAGGGTGTCAACGTCACAATAGTTGGCGATGTGTTACATAGTCGTGTGGCTCGATCCAATGTCTTGTTGTTAAACACACTTGGTGCCAAAGTTCGATTAGTCGCACCGCCAACTTTACTTCCGTATGGCGTTGAAGATTGGGACTGTGAAGTTTCCTACGATCTGGACGCATCCTTAGAGGGTTCCGACGCGGTAATGATGTTGCGAGTGCAACGCGAACGAATGAATGCTGCTTACTTCCCGAATGCGCACGAATACAGCAGTCGGTATGGCTTGAACGTGACTCGCATGAATCGACTTTCGGAATCTGCAATCGTCATGCACCCGGGTCCAATGAACCGAGGTATGGAAATTTCAGCAGATGTAGCGGATTCGGACCGCTCGGTAATTGTCGAGCAAGTTGCCAATGGTGTGAGCGTGCGCATGGCTGTCCTGTACTTAATTCTCGGTGGATCGGAGTCAATGTAATGACTAGCTACGTGATTAAAGACGTTGCAATCTTGGATGGTAAGCCAACTGACATTGTTGTAAAAGACGGAGTAATCGCTGAAATTGGCACTGGCCTAACTGCTGACCAGGTTGTCGATGGCTCTGGATGTATTGCGCTTCCTGGACTAGTTGACCTTCATACTCACTTGCGGGAACCGGGCCGCGAAGATGCCGAAACCGTTTTGTCTGGCAGTTGCGCAGCCGCTATGGGTGGATTCACTGCAATCCACGCGATGGCGAATACCAATCCTGTTGC